>CALGXU010000180.1 GCA_937935205.1 uncultured Rothia sp. | reverse complement strand
TGTAAGGCCACTTTTGATGTAATAACTGAAAAGATTCAGAAATTTAGGTCGACTCGTTCATCGTTCGAGCGTGCCTGAGCTATGGTCGCGATGAGGACCACGGTCTGCGGCTTACGCTTGATAATTTCCTCGGTCATCTTGGTGTTGAATTCCGAGCATTCGTTACCGGCGTTGACGGAGCGGACCGGGTACTGGCAGCCACCGAGCAGGTAGGTCTGCAGGTTGGTCTTGGTCTGCTCTGCAATGGGCTTGAAGATGCTCAGTGCCTGCTCGGCGTGGGAGTTACCGATGACCATGGTCAGCGGTGCGTCCTCGGGGCCGTACTTCTGCACGTTACAGTACTTGGCGAGTGCCGGGTCGGAGGGAGCGAAGACGCCAGTGCAGGGGTCACTCAGTCCCTCGTACTGAGCTTTGACGTCACCACCGGAGGGGATGGGGTTGTCAATGAGTCCCTGCTGGGCGCCGCCGATAGCGCGAGCGCCGGGGTAGTTTTCGCTGGCGGTCTGTACCTGCAGTTCGGCGTTCTGCTCGGACTGGGTGTTGCGGTAGCCAATCCAGGTCTGTGCGGCGGCCAGGGGCACGCCGGCGACCAGGAAGATTGCAAGGATGAAGGCGAGCTGGTCTGCCCAGGTCTTGACGGAGAAGACGGTCTTAAAGCGCATCTTCATCATGAGCCAGGGTACGAAGGGATCCTTGCGGTAGCGCAGCGGCTTTTCGACGAAGCGGATGAGTAGCCATGCCAGACCGATGGAGGCAAGGATGATGATGGTGCCTTCGATGACGTTCACACGGGAGGTTCCGACGGCGCTGCTGTAGAGAATGAGGATGGGCCAGTGCACCAGGTACAGGGCGTAGGAGATGTTGCCCAGGTTCTGCAGGGGTGCGGAGACCAGCAGTCGGTCGATGCCCCAGCGGCTGTTGGTGCGGCCTGCCATGATAACGAGCGCACCGGAGATGACGGGCCAGAGTGCCAGGTAGCCGGGGAATGCTCGTTCGACGGGCAGGATTGCGCCGCAGGTGACCAGGCCGATGATGCCGACCCAGCCCATGACGACTCGCGCCTTTTCGGGTGCTTTCCACTTGAGGGTGAGCATTGCCAGCAGGGTGCCGATGGCGAATTCCCAGAGGCGGGTGCGGGTGTCGAAGTAGGCGAATCCCTGGTTGGTGTCGGTTTCGACGATGGAGAAGGTCAGGGATGCGACGAACACCGTGTTGAAGATGAATACCGCGGTGGTGAAGAGGTTCCCGCGGAATCGGTGCACGACGTAGGCTACTGCGGCGAAGAGCAGGGGCCAGATGATGAAGATCTGTCCCTGGATGGAGAGCGACCAGAAGTGCTGGAAGGGCGACTTCACGGAGGCGTTTTGGGCGTAGTAGTCTACGGAGCTGAACGCGAGGTTCCAGTTCTGGAAGTAGAACAGGGAGCTCGTTGCGTCGGTAACGGTTTGCGACCAGCGGCTGGGCGCGAGCACGAAGAAGGACGCAATGGTGGTACCCGCGATAACCACTGTGGCTACGGGTAGCAGTCGCTGGAAGACGTGCAGCCAGTAGTTGAAGAGCTTGAGGGGTTTGCCTTCGTTGATCTTGCGCATGAAGGAGAGCGAGAGCAGGAAGGCGGAGATGAAGAGGAAGACGTCCACGCCGCCGGAGACTTTGCCGAACCAGACGTGGTAGAGCACCACGAGGAGCACGGCGAAGGCGCGCAGGCCCTGGATTTCGGGGCGGAATCCTCGCGATTCGATGAATTCTTCGAGGGGGTAGTCGTTGGTTTCGCGTGCTTTGACGGTGCGCAGCGCCGCGGTACGGGTGCCCTGCGAGGCGGGTGCCTGCGGGGGTCCGGAGGTTTCAGACATACTTGGTTCCTCAGGGCGGGTAGACGATGTGTTGGTGCGGGCCCCTTAGACACTCGAGGACACTCGCTACAATAAAATCCTGATCCGCACCTCTGCTATGAGGCTGGTGCGAACCAGGATTTTTCTGAGCCCCCTACCGGATTCGAACCGGTGACCCTCTGTTTACAAGACAGATGCTCTGGCCAACTGAGCTAAGGAGGCAACTTGTCCAGTGTACCCTATTCTCTTGGTTGAATCTGCTTAGCGTTCCTTTTGCAGTTCGCGCTGAGAATGCTTCTAGATTATGACTGTTTGGAGCGTTCATTCCCTTCGTTTTACCCCTTAAGAGCACCGCTTCTGTTTGTTGCTCCCCCCCTCGTACTCATCATCGCGTATAGAAAAACCGTATAGAAAAACCCGGTAGCCTCACGTGGAGGTTACCGGGTTTTTCTATCGAAGCGGTTACTTCTTCTTTGCTTCGATCTTCTGCTTCAGGAAGGCGCTGAAGTCGTTGCTGGTGTACTGCTCGCCGTCGACGAAGACGGTGGGGGTACCCTGAATGCCGTTCTTTGCGGATTCAGCGTTGACCACGTCCACGAAGGGGCGCCACTTACCATCGTTCATATCGGAGCCGATGGAGGCGTGGTACTTCGAGGCAATGTCGGCGATCTGCTGGTTGTTCATGTCGCCGCTGCCCTGGTGGGTGAAGATCTCGCGCTGGTAGTTCAGGAAGTCGCTGGTGCTGACCTGGTTTGCCACGGAGTATGCTGCTGCCGCGTTACGTGCGGAGTATGCGGTGGGCGAGGAGCGGTCCAGGAAGGTCAGGTTGCGGATTTCCAGGGTGATGGTGCCGTCTTCGACGAGCTTCTGGATCTCGTCGCCGTACTTCTTCTCGAACTCTGCACAGTGCACGCAGTTGTAGTCCTGGAAGATGGTCACACGTACGGGCTGGCCGTTCTTGGATGCCTCTTCAGCGGTCTGCACGCCCGGGGGCAGGGTGTTGACTGCGGCTACGGTTCCGTTGACCATGGGGGTCACGGAGGAGGTCGAGGTTGCGAGCTGCTTGAAGTCGCGGGTCTCCTGGGTGGAGGAGTTCTGGACGATGCCGTCCTTGGTCAGCACAATACCGCCGTATTCGTTGGCACTGGAGGGCACCGGGCCGCTTTCTGCTACCTTGGTGTTCTTGTTGCCGTTGACTACGACGAAGCCGATGATACCTACGATGACGAGGACCACGGCGAGTACGCCGAGCTGGAGCCAGCGGCGGCTTGCCTGGCTGGGGCTCTTCTTGGCCTGCTGTGCCGCAATCTGGCGGGCTTTTTCGCGGGCGTCGGTCGACATGCCTGCTCCTTTGGTTGGGAATATGGGTGACGGTTCGTCCACTTCTTCTAGCCTACTCCGGTTGGAGTGAGTGTCCATCCGAGCAAAGCCTCAGATGACCTGACTCTTCCGACCCGGGGTTGTTCTTATCTCTAGTGTGAACGTACCGCGCTACCCGTCTAGCCTACCGAATGGGTGCCTTATCGGCTAGTTAATACTCTGACTGAGATACTGTGATGTCTGTTCTCACGCTCTCAGCTTATTTTCTTCGTAAACTTTCGTAGCTTTGAGAGGTTCCTCCCCCGCCACAAGCTACGCCGAGGCACCCATCCGGTTCGGCTCACCGGCCGTTAGGGAATGTTGTAGACTTCCACTCCTCCAATGAAGGGGCGGGTGTTGTAGTTACCCTTCCACTCCACGCTCAAGCCGTGCCTCTCCAGTACGGGAATAACCGTCTCTCGCAGCAACTGCACGGAGAGCTTCTCGTGAAGGGCCCTAGTCTCTTCCTTCTGCGCGTCACTCAGGGCATTCCATTCTTCTTCGTCCCTGGGGTAGGCGAGGAAGGAACCGAAACCAACGTAGGTGCCGCCGCTCTCAACGAGGCTTTCGGTGTCCTGCTGGTGGAAGTAGATGTAGCCCTTCCAATCACGGCTATCGTCCATTTCGTCCCAGATCTCTGCGGAGGCGCAGGTACCGCAGCAGGTGAAGTTCTGTCGTGCGATAACTCCTTCTTCTTCCAGCGCTGCGAAGGCGCGGTTGAGGTTGGAGTTCTTCTGCATTTCGGGGGTAATGCCCAGCTCAGCGGCAAATGCACGACGACGCTTGATGAGCTCTTCCACGTACTCTTCTACGCGCTTTTCCCAGAGCTTGCTGTCTTCGTTCTCCCCATCGTATTCCAGCTCGAGTAGGTCCATCACATTATCGGTGATGGTTTCTACGTACTGTTCGGTATCAGATTCACCCATGAACAGCAGGGGCCAGATGGGCCAGAGCAGCTCGGCTTCGTCTTCTTCGTCCAGTCCCCATTCTTTGGGGATGGGCGGGTCGAGGCGCTCTTCGCTCCAGCGTTCGTAGATGCTCTTCTCATCAGCCATGATGATGCTCCTTTGCTTGCTCTCTCCTCGTTGAGGTAGAGATATGGACTGCTCTTGTTGTTAAGCTATCAAGAGTTTCTCTCCCGCGCCCTCTATTTCGTCATTCAGACGGATCTATGAACTCCCCGTCTCGTGCCTCTGCCTCCGGCTGTCATGCTGTCTAGCTAGGCTGCATACCCTATTCCTCTGCCTCTCTGCTGAAGTCTCTGAATCTCTGCGCCTCTGCGCCTTTAATCAGTTAGGTGTCTTTCGTTCTAAGAGTTTTTAGGTACGCAAAAAGAGGGGAAGACCTATAAGGTCTTCCCCTCTTGAATAAAAAACCCGCGGTGACCTACTCTCCCACACCCACAAAAGTGCAGTACCATCGGCGCGAAGAGTCTTA
>CALGXU010000179.1 GCA_937935205.1 uncultured Rothia sp. | reverse complement strand
TCGCGATTCGGCACTAAGGTGGTGATTCGTTGTGCCACGGTACCGATGAGTTCTTCGGGGAACCTCGCATGAGGTAGATACAGCCACTCGTCAAGATGGCGGTAGGGTCCATTCAGGACTGCCCGTGAGATTATACCGATTCCCCCAGTTGAGCTACGGGTCTCATCATCCTCATAGACGAGGTTGCGGATGTATCGGGTGCCATCTACCTCAACGCTCTTGAAACGATATTTGAAATCCAGAGCGGCTTGCAGGACGTTGCGGACGGTCGGCTCTAGCCCCTTCTCCTGAAGCCAGCCCTCAAATTCATCCACTTTCCACTGGTCAAATCGGTTGTCAAATTCCGGGTAGCGAGTGACCTTCTGATCGAGCTCAGGGTTTTTGATCTCGGTTCGTAGGGGAGCGCAGATGAGCGGTACTTCTTCTACCTCCAGGTTGTCCCAGTCCTTGTGGGTGACGGTGCGAACCCAGGTGTACATGAGCGGGTCCACCACTTCTGCTTCGTGCTCACGGATGAACTGCTGCAGATTGGCTCCTTCCGGAACCTCCGCGGTGTAGCTCTTGTGGAGCATCAAATTATTCAGGATGGTAAGACGCATGTCGTTGGAGATGGTCGTGTCTTCGTAGGGGTCGATACTTTCTGGTGACCTTAAGTAGTGAAGGCCGATTTCCCAGGTAAGATGCCGGGGCGCGCCACCGACCCTGGCTTCTGGGGGGACCGGGAATGTGGAAAGTCCACGGTAGATCTTGGGGGTGTAGCCGGAACGGTTAATCCATTCGATGGCATCAGACCTGAGTTTCTGCTTATCGGCAACAGACAATCGATACGGGGGGAAGTGCCACTCATCGGTAGAGCTCATTTTGAGGATCCTTTCTCTTAGGGGGGTGCTGCCACGCTCCATGCGTGGCGAGGGTTCAGCTATTGATGCTTCATGAATCAGCAATCAATATTTGTTATGCCTTAATTCTCCCATATTTATTAGCTGTGTGCTTGGTAAATCGTCATTATGTCCCAGTGGCACAGATACCATATGCGAGCGCGCCCCTCACACTGTTTCTGCACCAGGGGCGCGCTCGCATTTTTGGCCTAGCTGTAGCTGGCAGCAGTCTTTTCAACCAGCACGTAGGAGCCATCGGGTAGACGGCTTGGAGCCGCGCTGCCACCGAGCAGATAGGCGGTCCCGGCGGTGACATTAGCGCATTCGGTGATTCGGTAATGACCATTGTTCGAGGTGCCCCTAACCTCTGCTGAAAGGAGGGCATCTAAGGTCACGTCGAATCTGTATTCCTGCATCACCTCACCGAAACTCATACCTTCAGACGTGAGGCCGTGGAACATTTTCTGCCACGGTTCAGCCGGGGCCGTATCAGCAGGAACCAGCTTTGCCAGGAAGAGATCAGGGCTGCGCGGCGCATCTCCCAGCAGCAGGAAGGGCGCATCATCCCCTTTGCCGGTCACCGAGAGCATGGCACGGAAAATAGCATCCCGGCCGTGATAGGTGATGCCCTCAACATCAAAACCCTCATACTGTGCCAATGCTTTAAGGTACTGCCGGCGGGTACCCTTCGAGACGTCCCGGGTAAGATTGGCGCTCGCATACAGGCGGGTAGGAATGGGCATGTTCAGGGTTCCTTTCGGGGATTAGGAGAGGGAGACGGTCAATCCATCAAGGAAGCCGCCATGCTCAACAATGAGATTCTTGTAGGAGTCGATAACCAGCTGTAGCTTCTCTGCGTACACGGTACCGTCTTCTGCATCAATGCGCTTTTGCATTTCCTCATCCACCGGAACAAAGAGGTGGTGGGAGTGCAGCTTGACAATATCCTCGTTTACAGGGGCGCGCTGGGTAATCAGCAGACGCGCCGGGTCTTTCGCACACACATGCCCGGGCATGAGCAGGGCGACATCTGCAATGGCGCGCTGAATCACCACACCGGATTCCTTCAACGGCAGGTCGAAATACAGATGTGCAGACAGTCGCAGCTGACCTTTACGGGGGCGGCGGTTATGCACATAAGCGTTAATGTGCAGGGTTGCACCCAGTGCCTTAAGGCGGG
>CALGXU010000178.1 GCA_937935205.1 uncultured Rothia sp. | reverse complement strand
ACGCGCCGCCGTTCTTTGCATCCTGCACACCGTGCTCACGCGTGCCGTCAATCATCACGACGGAAAACAGCATTATGGAGATAGACAGGATGCTCCACGCGTATTCACCCGTCACGACGGGGACAAACATGAGGAGCACGGACGCAGAGAACAGAATCCACAGGAGTACTCGCTGCAGTGTGGGTGAGGACGCGATGGCCTCTCCGATAAAGTCGATAATAAATTCGCCGATAAAGCTCACGGTGGAATCCTTTCTGCGGGGGTGGGGTTATTCTTTGATCTCTTCAAAGCGGAGGACGCTGAAGTCGAATTCATCGTTACGGGTATCGAAGGACTTATAGGCCCTATATTTCTTACCCGCCTCAATACTGTTGAGGTAGGGGTAGATACGTTCTCCATCGGGAGCGTGCCACATCGTGATAGTTCCGCACTCTTCCGTCTCAAAGACACCGGAGATTGCGTAGGGGTCCTCGTGCTCAATGATTTCAACCGACTCGATAGTGCATATTTCAGAGTCGTTATTCGGGTTGGAATGGGTCATGAAATATAAAAAACCAAATACGGCGATAACACCTACACAAAATATGATGGCTTCACGGTCATACCAAATATCTCTTCCTTTTCTTCGAAACATTATTTTTCACAGTGAATCACCTCTTCCCAGCGTAGAAATTTACAGCTTCACTAACTCATTCTTTTTCGCGGCGTGCCTCCTCACGCGCCTGCTGACGCTCCAACCTACGCGCCTCATTACGAGCAGCCCTACGGCGGCGACGCTGACGCTCACTCTTCGTCATACCCACCACATACTTCGTCTCACACAAATCATAAAACTGGGCATAAATATCGCGCGAAGAACCATACATCCCCACCACACTCATCACATCCATGCCGTCCTCCTCAGCCCAACGCCCATGATCGTCACGGTACAGCACCTGCGCCATGAGGATCGTCGCATCGAACTGGTACGGGTCGAAGCTGCAAGTACGCTTACCCATCTCAGTACTGCCAATGCGCAAGAACCCGTTCTTCATGTTGTTCTCCACGTGGGCAAATGTGATGGAGGGGTAGGTGAAAGTGCGTTCCTTCCACCGCCAATTACGCCAGCGCACGTGGTCCTCACGCAGTTCAAGGTAGAAGGCGTAGCAGTGATTCAGCGGGATAGCACCCAGCAGACCAAGAGACACGACGCCAAAAATAAGACCTGAAATCGCAACGGTAAAATCCTCTGAACCGGGCTGCACATCCCCGAGGCCAAGAGACAGCCAAATAAGCGGCATACCAACAAACCCGAGGATAGTTACAAGCCAGAAGAAGATATATGCCAGGATGGGCCTCTTCTGCCTCTTATTCAGGGTGGGTTTGCCGAGCTTAATACGGTAGCCCGGTATCAGAGCGACGATAAGTCCCCAAAGGGTTCCGGTTTCAGCAGCATTCATGGTATGTACGTCCTTGTGTGGTGGTTGGTGAATCGTGCTCGCTACGGTGAGGCGGCGGTTACATCCTTAGCCTATCGCACCCTATCCACCGAAGGGTTAACTCGGTGCAATACTTGGGTGAAGACCGGGCGACCATTCGTCCGAAAGGGCCGGCTCAGCGGC
>CALGXU010000177.1 GCA_937935205.1 uncultured Rothia sp. | reverse complement strand
GGAGGACCGAACTTATATCTGTTGAAAAAGGTTAGGATGAGGTGTGGATAGGGGTGAAATTCCAATCGAACTCGGATATAGCTGGTTCTCCTCGAAATAGCTTTAGGGCTAGCCTCGTAGTAAGATACCTGGGGGTAGAGCACTGAATGTTCTAGGGGCCTTCACCGGTTACCGAAAACTATCAAACTCCGAATACCAGAGTATCATCTACGGGAGTCAGACTATGTGAGATAAGTTTCATAGTCGAAAGGGAAACAGCCCAGACCGTCAGCTAAGGTCCCAAAATATAGGTTAAGTGGAAAAGGATGTGGGGTTGCACAGACAGCTAGGATGTTGGCTTAGAAGCAGCCATTCATTCAAAGAGTGCGTAATAGCTCACTAGTCGAGTGACCCTGCGCCGAAGATAAACGGGGCTAAAACCTATTACCGAAGCTACGGATACTTAATGTATGGTAGAGGAGCGTCGTATACGGGTTGAAGCAGTACTGTAAGGTATTGTGGACTTTATACGAGAGAGAATGTTGGCATGAGTAGCGCGAGGCAGGTGAGAATCCTGCCCACCGAAAATCTAAGGTTTCCTGAGGAAGGTTCGTCCACTCAGGGTTAGTCGGGGCCTAAGCCGAGGGCGAAAGCCATAGGCGATGGATAACAGGTAGAAATTCCTGTACCACCGAAGGTTGTTTGAATGATGTGGGGACACAGGAGGATAAGCTGAGCACGCCGTTGGTAGAGCGTGTCCAAGCGTCAAGGGAGTATGGATAGGCAAATCCGTTCATATATATTCTGAGGCGTGATGGGGTGGTCAATAGACCGGAAGCAGCTGATTTCACACTGTCAAGAAAAGCCGCTAATTAGACCTAAGGTGCCCGTACCGCAAACCGACACAGGTAGATGAGGAGAGAATCCTAAGGTGAGCGAGAGAACTATTGTTAAGGAACTCGGCAAAATAACCCCGTAACTTCGGGAGAAGGGGTGCCTGCTTCGGCAGGCCGCAGTGAAAAGGCCCAGGCAACTGTTTACCAAAAACACAGGTCTCTGCAAAAGCGAAAGCTGAAGTATAGGGGCTGACGCCTGCCCGGTGCTGGAAGGTTAAGGGGACGTGTCATCGCAAGAGAAGCACTGAACTTAAGCCCCAGTA
>CALGXU010000176.1 GCA_937935205.1 uncultured Rothia sp. | reverse complement strand
TCCGGGTGCTCTAGTGCGGGAAGGTTCTTTGCGATTTCGGTTGCTTTGCTGCTCATGTGATTAAGAGTATCGCGATTTAGGGTTCGCGGTGGGGCGGGAGCCGGTTTTCAGCCGCAAACTTATGGAATGCTTGCCCGCATCACAGCTGGGGCACAGCTTTACCCCGGATTTGCGCGTTAACCCTTCATGCCGGCTTCAAAGTTTCGGTAGAATTTGTACTAGCTTAGGTGATACTCAATCACCTTTTATCGTTTCAGTGTGCCACCCCGACACAGGCGCCCCGACACCCGCAGAGGAGGACACATGCGCATTAGCCGTATTTATAACAATAATGTTGTCCTCACGGTGGATCATCACGGCAAGGAGTCCGTGATGATTGGTCGCGGCATTGCTTTTGGTAAGCGTAAGGGTCAGCTGGTTGACCCGTCTACGGTGGAGCAGACCTTTGTGCCGGAGCAAGGCATGTCGGGTGAGCGTCTGAGTATGACCCTGTCTGAGATTCCGGCGGAGATTCTGTCGATTGCCACTCTTCTGGAGTCAAAGGTGCGTGCTGAGGGTGCGCTGGAGCTATCGAACTCGTTTATTCTTCCGCTGGCTGACCATCTGCACTATGCAGTGGTTCGTGCGCGTGATGGGGTGCGGGTGGAGTATCCGCTCGCTCCGGAGGTGACTGTTCTCTACCCGCGTGAGGTGGAGTACGGCCGCACGGTTTTGCAGATGGTTCGCGAGCGCCTGCAGGTTGAACTGGACCCGAATGAGGCTATTCCTTTGGCGTTGCACCTGGTCAACGCGCAATTTGCGACGGCGGATATGTCTCAGGCATTCCGCATGACTGAGGTTTTCGCGCAGGTTTTTGAAATTATTGAGGCCAGCTACGAGCGGAAGATCAACCCGGATTCAATGAGTGCGGCACGTTTTGTGACGCATCTGCGGTACCTGTTTGTACGGGCGAGCCGCGCCTCCGCGAATCGCCCCGAGGATGATGAGGTGTCGCAACCGAGTTTGTTGGCGGCTCTTCGTGCGGATGCACCGCGCGCCTACGCGTGTGCACAGAAGGTTTTGTTGGTGCTGCAGATGCAGTTGAACCAGAGCCTGACTCGTGATGAGTTGACGTATTTGACGATTCATATTGCGCGTCTGGCGCGGGATATGTGGGGCATTAACGCGTAGCGCATGT
>CALGXU010000175.1 GCA_937935205.1 uncultured Rothia sp. | reverse complement strand
GCACGCCCCGCAGGGCGCCCACGGTGCCCCGGCGTCCCCGGCCGCTCCCGCCGCGGCGGCTCCCCGTCTTTTCCTGGAGATCAACGGGCGCATGCACCCGATTAGCCGCCTGCCCTTCACGCTGGGCCGCGGTTCGGAGTCTGACCTGCGCCTGGACGATAAGGGCGTCTCCCGTCGTCACGTGCAGCTGTCGGCGCATAACGGCGCCGTCGTTGCCACCGACCTGGGGTCCACGAACGGCACCCTCGTCAACGGCGCTCCACTTCGCTCTCCCGTGGTGCTGACCAACGGTTCACTCCTTCGCATGGGCAATACCCGCATCATCTTCCATAGTTCTACCGGAGGTGCCCGTTAATGGCGTCCGAACTAACAGTCACTATTCTTCGCTACGCGTTCCTGGCGCTCATCTGGTTCTTCGTGTTCCTGGTGGTCTCCGCAGCACGCCGCGACCTAGGTCTGGGTAAGAACTACCGCGCAGTGCCTGTGGAGGCTTCCGCCGAGGCCACCCACATCACGCCCCCGCCCTCGCGGCCCTCGCAGTTGATTATTACCGAGGGCGCGCAGGCCGGCGCCATGATGCAGCTGGGCGACCACCCCATCACGATTGGTCGCGCCAACGATATTGAGGTGTCCCTACAGGACGATTACGCTTCGGGCCGTCACGCCCGCCTGTTCCCCCAGGGTTCCCGCTGGTTCCTGGAGGACCTGAACTCGACCAACGGCACGTACGTCAACGGTGAGCGACTGACTCGCGCTACCCCGATTGAACCCGGTGATGAATTCCGCGTGGGCGGCACCACCATGCAGCTGAGGGGGTAGCCGATGAAGATTGCTTTCCGTCTTGAGGCGCGCTCCGATACGGGCCTCAAACGTTCTAAGAACGACGATTCCGGTTACGGCGGCCGCTACCTTGCGGTCGTCGCCGATGGCATGGGCGGCCACGTGGGTGGCGATGTCGCCTCCGCGACCACGGTGCTGAACCTGACCCCGCTGGACCACCCCGACTTTGAGAACGGCACCGGCGGCGTTTACCTGGCCGACGAGATTCAGAGCGCCAACCTGATTATTAACGAGCTGGCCGCAAATGACCCGCAGCTTGCCGGTATGGGCACCACCTGCACCGCGCTGCTGATTGACGGCGATTGCATCGAGTTTGCCCACATCGGTGACTCGCGTGCGTACCGCCTGCGCCCGGGTGCCGACGGTGAGTTCGAGCAGATTTCGACCGACCACACCTTCGTGCAGCGCCTGCTGAACGAGGGCCGCATTACCCCGGAGGAGGCCGAACACCACCCGCATAAGAACGTGATTATGCGCGTGCTCGGTGACGTTGACGCCTCCCCCGAGCTGGAGCTCAAGACCCTGGACGCCGTCGTGGGCGAGCGCTGGGTGCTGTCCTCGGACGGCCTGGACGCCGTGGTTTCCGTACCCGAAATTGAGCAGGTGATGCGTTCGCACGACGACCTCGCGGAGGTTGCCGACACGCTCATCT
>CALGXU010000174.1 GCA_937935205.1 uncultured Rothia sp. | reverse complement strand
AGCCGAACCGTGACGCTCAAACAGCGCCACCTGAGGCTTCAACGCCGCCACAAACGGGGCACAACCCTCATAGACCGCCTCAGTAAAAGCAGCCAGGCCGGCAGCGGAATCCTCAAGACCCCACTGCTCCAGCAGGTTCGGATGCGGATCAATACCCACACACAGCGGGCCGCGCTCCGCCATCGCCTTCGCCAGGCGATCACCAAAAGCAGTGGACATTACGCCTCGCCACCCTCGGAACGAGCATCCACAGCGGCAGCCAGCTGAACGTCGTGCTCCTGCAGGCTCATGATGTCCCAGCTGTGCTCACGCAGAGCATTAATCGCCTGAACAGCCGCAGCGAACTCAGAAATGGTGGTCATGACCGGGCAGCCCACCGAAACCGCAGCGGCGCGAATCTCGTAACCATCGCTACGAGCAGCACCACCGGCAGGGGTGTTCAGAATCAGGTCAATATCACCGTTGCGGACCATGTCCACAATCGAGTGCTCGCCATTCGCCTCAGCGAACTTCGAAGCCACCAGCACCGAGTTCAGGCCGTTACGGCGCAGAATCTCAGCGGTACCACCGGTCGAAACGATCTCAAAGCCCAGCGACTCCAGCATCTTCGCGTAAATAATGACGTTACGCTTATCGTGGTTAGCCACCGAAATGAACACCTTACCGGAGGTCGGCAGCGGCGAACCAGCACCAGCCTGAGCCTTCGCGAACGCGGTGTCATAGTGCTTATCCAGACCCATGACCTCACCGGTCGAACGCATCTCCGGGCTCAGCAGCGAATCCACCACAACGCCCTCCGGAGTGCGGAAACGAGCGAACGGCAGAACCGCAGCCTTCACAGCAATCGCAGTCTCCTCAGGCAGGGACGCGCCATCCATGTTCTGCGGCAGGTAGCCCTCAGCCTTCAGCTCAGCAATGCTCTTACCCAGACCAATCAGCACAGCAGCCTTAGCCATCTGCACGCCGGTAGCCTTCGACACGAACGGAACAGTACGAGACGCACGCGGGTTCGCCTCAATCACGTACAGGTTCTCAGACACGTACGCGAACTGAATATTAATCAGGCCGCGCACACCGGTGCCGCGAGCAATCTTCTCGGTAGCGTCCTTCACCTTCGCGATGATGTCCGGGCCGAGAGTAATCGGAGGCAGAGTACATGAAGAGTCACCCGAGTGAATACCGGCTTCCTCAATGTGCTCCATGACGCCACCCAGGTACAGCTCCTCGCCGTCGAACAGGGCGTCAACGTCAATCTCGATAGCGTCCTCAAGGAACTTATCAATCAGAGCAGGCTGCGAAGGCGAAACCTCGGTAGCGTTCTCCAGGTAGCGTGCCAGGTTCGCCTCATCGTAGACGATCTCCATGCCACGGCCGCCCAGCACGTACGAGGGGCGAACCAGAACCGGGTAACCGATCTCGTCAGCGATACGCTTAGCACCCTCAAAAGTGAACGCGGTACCGTTCTTGGGCGAAATCAGGCCGCCCTCCTCCAGCACGCGGGAGAACTCGCCGCGGTCCTCAGCCAGGTCAATAGCCTCGGGGGTGGTGCCCAGAATCGGCACGCCCGCATCCTTCAGGGCACGAGCCAGCTTCAGCGGAGTCTGGCCGCCCAGCTGAACGAACACGCCCATCAGACCGCCGGTACGACGCTCCGACTCAACAATCTCAAGCACATCCTCAAGGGTGAGCGGCTCAAAGTACAGGCGAGTCGAAATATCGTAGTCAGTCGAAACAGTCTCAGGGTTGCAGTTGACCATGACGGTCTCGTAACCGAGCGAACGCAGCACCAGCGAAGCGTGCACACAGGAGTAGTCGAACTCGATACCCTGACCGATACGGTTCGGACCCGAACCCAGAATCATAATCGAGGGCTTCTCGTGGTGCGCGACCTCATCCTCCAGGTCGTAGGAGGAGTAGTGGTACGGAGTGAACGCCTCAAACTCGGCAGCACAGGTGTCAACAGTCTTGAAGACCGGGCGGATACCCAGAGCGTGGCGAACACCGCGCACAACATCCTCAGAAGAGCCGATAATCTCAGCAATCTGAGCGTCCGAGAAACCGTGACGCTTAGCCAGCTTCAAGGTCTCCGGGTCGAGGTTGTCACGCTTAGCGTGAACCACGCCGGCAACCTCATTCAGCAGCACCAGCTG
>CALGXU010000173.1 GCA_937935205.1 uncultured Rothia sp. | reverse complement strand
GAGACTGGAACTCCTGGTGTAGCGGTGGAATGCGCAGATATCAGGAAGAACACCGGTGGCGAAGGCGGGTCTCTGGGCCGTTACTGACGCTGAGGAGCGAAAGCGTGGGGAGCGAACAGGATTAGATACCCTGGTAGTCCACGCTGTAAACGTTGGGCACTAGGTGTGGGGGCCACCCGTGGTTTCTGCGCCGTAGCTAACGCTTTAAGTGCCCCGCCTGGGGAGTACGGCCGCAAGGCTAAAACTCAAAGGAATTGACGGGGGCCCGCACAAGCGGCGGAGCATGCGGATTAATTCGATGCAACGCGAAGAACCTTACCAAGGCTTGACATGCACGGCGGCACTGCAGAGATGTGGTGGCATTTGGTTGGTCGTGTGCAGGTGGTGCATGGTTGTCGTCAGCTCGTGTCGTGAGATGTTGGGTTAAGTCCCGCAACGAGCGCAACCCTTGCCCTATGTTGCCAGCACGTGATGGTGGGGACTCGTGGGGGACTGCCGGGGTTAACTCGGAGGAAGGTGGGGATGACGTCAAATCATCATGCCCCTTATGTCTTGGGCTTCACGCATGCTACAATGGTTGGTACAGAGGGTTGCGATACTGTGAGGTGGAGCGAATCCCTTAAAGCCAGTCTCAGTTCGGATTGGGGTCTGCAACTCGACCCCATGAAGGTGGAGTCGCTAGTAATCGCAGATCAGCAACGCTGCGGTGAATACGTTCTCGGGCCTTGTACACACCGCCCGTCACGTCACGAAAGTTGGTAACACCCGAAGCCCATGGCCTAACCACGTTTGTGGGGGGAGTGGTCGAAGGTGGGATTGGCGATTGGGACGAAGTCGTAACAAGGTAGCCGTACCGGAAGGTGCGGCTGGATCACCTCCTTTCTAGGGAGCCCTTTTTTGTGGGGAACAAGTAGTGCGTCTGCGTTTTGTGGGTGTGTTGCTTTGTTTTCTTGTGCTTGCATTTGTTCATCACTGTTTGTGGGTGGTGGGTGTGGGTGCGTTTTGGGTTGGGCATAAATGTTTGATGCAGATGAGCACACTGTCGGGTTCACGTTCAACACCGTGTTGGCGTCCGCCATTGTTGTGGTGGTTGCCTGCATAGCCTGCTAGCAGCGTTGTGTTGTTGGTGTGGGTGTGTGTGGTGGGTTGTTTGTGATTTGTATAGTGGTTGCGAGCATATTTGTTCTGTACTGTTTTTTGTGTTTTGTTTAGTTTTGTTGGGCATTCGGTGGATGCCTTGGCATCAAGAGCTGATGAAGGACGTTGCGGCCTGCGATATGCCTCGGGGAGTTGGCGAGCGAGCGTTATTATCCGAGGGTGTCCGAATGGGGGAACCTAACCTGGGTTGTGCTGGGTTACCATCATCTGAACGTGTATAGGGTGGTGGGGGGAACGCGGGGAAGTGAAACATCTTAGTACCCGTAGGAGAAGATATTCCGTGAGTAGTGGCGAGCGAAAGCGGAGGAGGCTAAACCAGATGCGTGTGAGAGGCGGCGGCTGTTGCGTGTTTGGTGTTGTGGGGCCATGTTGGATCCTTCTGCCGGGGGGTCGCGCATGTTGTTGCTGGGAGTTGAACAGTCTGGGATGGCTGACCGTAGAGCGTGAGAGTCGTGTAGGTGGACTGGTGATGGTGTGTGTGGATGTGGTGCCCGAGTAGTGCGGGACTCGTGGAATCTCGTGTGAATCTGCCAAGACCACTTGGTAAGCCTAAATACTACTTGATGACCGATAGTGCATAGTACCGTGAGGGAATGGTGAAAAGTACCCCGGGAGGGGAGTGAAATAGTACCTGAAACCGTGTGCCTGTAAGCCGTCAGAGCCTTGTGGGGTGATGGCGTGCCTTTTGAAGAATGAGCCTGCGAGTTAGTGATACGTGGCGTGCTTAACCCGTGTGGGGTATGCGTAGCGAAAGCGAGTCTGAAAGATGGCGTGTGTCGCGTGTTCTAGACCCGAAGCGGGGTGATCTACCCATGGTCAGGTTGAAGCAGAGGTAAGACTGTGTGGAGGACCGAACCCACCAGGGTTGAAAACCTGGGGGATGAACTGTGGGTAGGGGTGAAAGGCCAATCAAACTCCGTGATAGCTGGTTCTCCCCGAAATGCATTTAGGTGCAGCGTTGCGTGGTCCCTGGTGGAGGTAGAGCTACTGGATGGCCGATGGGCCCTGTGGGTTACTGACGTCAGCCAAACTCCGAATGCCATTAGGTGTAGCGTGGCAGTGAGACTGCGGGGGATAAGCTTCGTAGTCGAGAGGGAAACAGCCCAGATCATCAGCTAAGGCCCCTAAGCGTGCGCTAAGTGGGAAAGGATGTGGAGTCGCGGTGACAACCAGGAGGTTGGCTTAGAAGCAGCCATCCTTGAAAGAGTGCGTAATAGCTCACTGGTCAAGTGGTTCTGCGCCGACAATGTAGCGGGGCTCAAGCGTACCGCCGAAGCTGTGGCAGCAACACGTATGGCTGGCGCCTTTTATTGGTTGTTGGTGTGTTGTTGGGTAGGGGAGCGTCCTGCATGAGGTGAAGCCTGGAGGTGACTTCTGGTGGATTGTGTGGGAGTGAGAATGCAGGCATGAGTAACGAATCTGCGGTGGGAATCCGCAGCGCCGATTGACTAAGGGTTCCAGGGCTAGGTTTATCCGCCCTGGGTTAGTCGGGTCCTAAGGCGAGGCCGACAGGCGTAGTCGATGGACAACCAGTTGATATTCTGGTACCAGGTTGTGACCGCCCATGCTGAGGTCATTGTGCTAACCAATCTGCCCGCACCTCTTCGTGGCTTTCGGGCCGCGAGCGTGTGTGTGGGTCTTGGGGTCCCGGTGATGGTAGGCAAGCGTGTTAACAGGGGTGACGCAGACAGGTAACTGCAGTGCGCCGATGGTTGTGCGTATTTAAGGTTGTGGCCCGCCCTTTAGGTAAATCCGGGGGGCACTAGGGTGAGGACTGATGAGGGACACACGTGTGTGTGGACTTGTGGTGATCCTATGCTGCCGAGAAAAGCCTCGACGTGAGGGCATGACCTGCCCGTACCCTAAACCGACTCAGGTGGTCAGGTAGAGTATACCGAGGCGTTCGAGTGAATCGTGGTTAAGGAACTCGGCAAAATTCCTCCGTAACTTCGGGATAAGGAGGACCCCGTGGCTTGCTCCCACCATGCGTGGGTGTTGGGTTGTGGGGTCGCAGAGAATAGGGAGAAGCGACTGTTTATCAAAAACACAGGTGCGTGCGAAGCCGTAAGGCGATGTATACGCACTGACGCCTGCCCGGTGCTGGAAGGTTAAGAGGAACCGTTAACATTCTTTGTGGGTGTGAAGCGGTGAATTTAAGCCCCAGTAAACGGCGGTGGTAACTATAACCATCCTAAGGTAGCGAA
>CALGXU010000172.1 GCA_937935205.1 uncultured Rothia sp. | reverse complement strand
TGCCTGGTCGGTGCCGGTGTACGGCATGATGAGCCTGACCGCCCTGGCTGAACGTGCTGTGTCTGGTGCGGCAGCCGGTGGAGCTGCCGGGGACGCAGCTGGAGATACAGCCGGGGAAGAGAACGTAGAACGAGCGTTCGCCTCTGCTGGAGGTTTTGAGCCCGCAGAGGGTGCTGAACTGCTTGTACTCTCCGACGCGCGCCGCCGCGAAGTCTACTCCGCCCGCTATCGCGTGAACGCCGAAGGCTACAGCCTGGTGGACGGCCCGAACGTATGCCCCGCCTCCGAAATTCTGCCCGATGGGGCTCCCTCCTACGCCTACGGCTACGGTGCCGGCCTGTACTCCGAAACCCTCGAAGAGCACGGCTGGACCATCGTCGATTCTGCCCGCGAGGTTCACCCCCACGCCGAGTACCTGGTTGCCGCCGCGGCACGCCTGGGCGTAGAGAACCTGAGCGATGACACCTCCGCCCAGTACCTGCGCGACTCGGATGCAAAGGTCCCCGCCGCAATGCTCGCCCGCCAGCAGAAGCAGAGCGCACAGGCTAGTGCGCAGGCCGCTGCACAGACTGCCGCGCAGGAAACCGGGCAGAAGGAGAGCTAAATGAGCGCTACCGAAAATATCGTGCGAGATGACCTGGCGCTGAATAATCTGGCTCTGGGCGCCCGCCTGCGCGTTGCCGAACTCGCTGACGTGCAGGCCATGCACCGCATGGAAACCATCCTGTTCCCCGCCGACGCCTGGCATATCGACATGTTCCTCGAAGAGCTGACCCACCCAACCCGCACCTACTACATGCTCGAATTGCCTGCAGAAGGCTCGGAAGATAACGAGGGTGGCTGGCGCGGTATCGGCTACTGCGGAACCATGGTCGTAGCCGACACCGCCGACGTTCAAACCATCGGCGTGCTCCCCGAGTACGAGGGCCACGGCTTCGGTCGCGCCATGCTCGAGCAGATGCACGAGCGCGCCCGCGAGCAGGGTGCCGAGCGCATCCTGCTGGAGGTGCGTGCCGACAACCCGCGCGCCCAGCGCCTCTACGAACGCAACGGCTACCGTGCGATTCACGTACGCCGCGGCTACTACGATGACGGAACCGACGCCATCATTATGGAATGTACGTTCTAAATACTCCGTTGAGCTAAACGGCTCCTGCAATAGGGGCGGGCTTTCGCCGCCCTCTACGCCACGGCATCCCAACGCCACGGCATCCCTACATCACTGCAACTAGAAGCACTACGCGCAGACAGCGCAACAGAAAGACGAACTATGAGCACTCGTGAACCCCTCGTTCTGGGCATCGAATCCTCCTGCGATGAGACCGGTATCGGCATTGTGCGCGGTGCACAGCTGCTCAGCAACACCATCTCCTCCTCCATGGAAGAGCATGTGCGCTTTGGCGGCGTGATCCCCGAAATCGCCTCCCGCGCCCACCTGGACGCCATGATTCCCGCCCTCAAAGCGGCACTCGCCGAAGCAGACATCACCCTCGATCAGGTGGACGCTATCGCCGTCACCGCGGGCCCCGGCCTGGCTGGCGCACTCATGGTCGGTGTCTCCGCGGCGAAGGCGCTCGCTATTGCCACCGGCAAGCCCCTCTACGGCATTAACCACCTGGTCGCCCACGTTGGCGTTGGTCTGCTTGAGGATAACGGCACCGAGGACGGCTCCGACCTGCTGGCGAATGCCGGTTCCGGTGGCCTGGGTGCGCTGCTGGTTTCTGGCGGTCATACCGAAATCCTGCAGGTGCGCGACATTACCTCCGACGTGCGTCTGCTCGGCGCGACCCTCGACGATGCCGCCGGCGAGGCCTACGACAAGGTTGCCCGCCTGCTCGGCCTCAACTACCCGGGCGGCCCCGCAATTGACCGTGCCGCCGCGCAAGGTAACCGCAACGCCTTCGTGTTCCCGCGCGGCCTATCGAACCGCAAGTTCATGGGCACCGCCGAGGAACCCGGTGCGCACCGCTACGATTTCTCCTTCTCCGGCCTGAAGACCGCCGTGGCGCGCGTGATTGAAAGCTTTGAAGCAGCCGGTGAGGAGGTCCCGGTTGCCGATATTGCCGCGTCCTTCCAGGAGGCGGTCGTGGACGTCATCACTAAGAAGGCGATGCTTGCCTGCCGTGAGCAGGGCATGAAGACCCTGCTGCTCGGCGGTGGCGTGGCGGCTAACTCGCGCCTGCGTGAGTTGCTTGCCGCCCGATGCGCCTCCGAGGGGGTGCGCCTGATTATCCCGAAGTTCACCCTGTGCACCGATAACGGTGCGATGGTTGCGGCGCTGGGTGCTCGCCTGGTCGCCGCCGGCCGTGAGCCCTCGGGCGTGGACTTCACGACGGACTCCTCGCTGCCCGTGACCACCGTTTGTTTCTAAACGGCAATGCGAGCGCGTTGATGCGGCTCGCCTCGAAAATGCTCATAGAAATGCCTCGGCACAGTTTCCCAAAAGGACTCTTCCAAAGGACTGCGCCGAGGCATTTTCTGTCTTCAAGCTTGAGCTGCGGGGGAGTGGCTCTAGCGCAGCGCTCGCGCACGGGACTGCGCGGCAACATCCAACGCCACCTCACGCAGAGAGCCGGTCTTCTCAAAGACCGCACGCTGACGATCCGCACCCGTACCCTCGGTAAGGATGCGGCGCACCTGCGCCAGCTCTACCTCGCAGTCAAGGTCGCGTGCCACCGGCTCCAGCTTGGGCAGAAGCAGCTCAAAGTCTTCACGCAGGGTGCGCTGCACCGGCTCGTTTGAGACTACGATCTTAGCCTCCAGGCCGTAGCGGGCCACGCGCCACTTATTCTCCTGCGCGTGCCAGGGGGCGAGCACCTCAACGCTTTCACCCGCCTCAATCTGGCGGGAGAAGTACTCCACCAGGCACTGCGTGAACGCCACGATTGCGGCAACATCCGGCAGGGAGGCGAGGCCATCGCAATAGCGCATCTCAATAGTGCCGTAACGCGGAACCGGGCGAACATCCCAGCGGTCCTCACTCGGATCGTTAATCACATCGGTCGCCACGAGCGACTCCAGGTAGTCGCTGTACTGCTCCCAGGTATCAAAGTGGAAGGGCAGACCGTTCGTCGGAAGCTGCTGATAAAGCTGGGTGCGGTGCGAGGCGTAACCGGTGTCCACGCCATCCCAGTAGGGGGAAGAGCACGAAAGCGCCAGCAGGTGCGGACCGTAGTTGGTCAGCGCGTCAATGAGCGGCAGAACCTTATCGCGGGAGCCAATGCCCACGTGCACGTGCACGCCGTAGATGACCATGTGGCGGCCCCAATACTGGGCGCGCTCCACGACGCGCCGATAGCGTTCTTTGGCCACGACGGGCTGCTCGGACCAGCGGGAGAACGGGTGCGTGCCCGCCGGGTAGAACTCGATACCCAGCCCGTCGGTAATCTCGCGAATGGTGTCGGTCAGCTCCTGCAACTGGCGGCAGGCCTGCGCCACGGTCGTGCAGACCCCGGTGATGCCCTCGATGGTGTTCTCCAGGA
>CALGXU010000171.1 GCA_937935205.1 uncultured Rothia sp. | reverse complement strand
TCGCGCCGCGAATGCGTCGATGAGCGGTTACCCCTCGCTGGTGTGGATTGCTGGTGGTCTGTCGAAGGGCGTTGAGTACGATGAGCTGATTGCTGCCCACGTGCAGCGTCTGAAAGCCGTGCTGATTATCGGTACTGATACTGCGGCGTTGAAGTCGGCGTTGGCTAACCACGCTCCGCAGGTTCCGACCTACAATATGACCGCCGCTGTGGCTGATTCTTCGGACGGCGTTGCCGTGATGAACGCGGCCGTCGCGAAGGCTGCTGAGCTGGCGCATCCGGGGGATACCGTGCTGATGGCTCCCGCGTCTGCGTCGATGGACCAGTTCAAGAATTATGCGGTGCGCGGTGATGCGTTTGCGAACGCTGTTGCCGCCCAGCTGGCAGACTCTTAGGACGTTGCCTGCAGAGGGCGTCTCGGGAGACCGGGGCGCTTTCTGCGGGTTCTTCTCGGGGGTGGGATGGTAACGGTGTCCCACCCCTGAACCTTTTTCGTGTATTCGCCACGACGAATCCGTGGCAGTTGAGGCCTATAGGAGGGCATGTGAGTACCAGCGCATCTTCGGAGCGTTCGGCTTCTTCGGCGCGTTCGACCGCGAGTGGTCGTTGGGCGTCTTTGCGAGCCGGTTGGGAGGATTTCTCTGCGCCGTTCCGTGCTCGTGCCGATAGGCTGTACCGTCGTGGTTTGAAGGCTGACCTGTGGGATGTGCCGGTCATGCTGCTGGTCACCACCTTGGGTCTGGCTATTTTTGGCTGCATTATGGTGCTGTCGGCCTCGAG
The DNA here is from genome assembly GCA_937935205.1 of uncultured Rothia sp. GTDB lineage: Bacteria > Actinomycetota > Actinomycetes > Actinomycetales > Micrococcaceae > Rothia. The sequence continues at coordinate 5,235 of CALGXU010000171.1, read as the reverse complement.
CGTCACCATGATTTCTCAGGGCCAGTCGCCGTTCTCGCAGGTTTCGTCGCAGGTCATGTTCTTGGTGCTTGGCGTGATTGCGATGGCGGGTATTACGCGTATCCCGGTGGGGGTTTACCACAAGGAGTTTGTGGTGAACGCGATGCTGATTGCCGCGTTGGTCATGCAGCTTGCTGTGGTGGTTGTTGGCGTTGAGGTGAACGGTAACCGTAACTGGTTGAAATTCCCCGGCGGCGTGCAGATCCAGCCGTCGGAGTTTTCGAAGCTGGCGATTATTATGTGGCTGGCGTGGGTGTACAGCCGTCACGGCGATATTTCTCGCAGTATTTGGCGTACGCTGTTCCCCTCGATTTATGGTGTGGGTGCCCTGGTGCTGCTGATTATGCTTGGTGGCGATATGGGTACCGCCATGGTGTACGGCTTTATCTTTGTGGGCATGATGTGGCTGGCGGGCGCTTCTCGCAGCTCGCTGCTGAAGATTGGCGGCGCGTTTGCGGTGTTGGCTCTGGTGGGTGTTCTCAGTAGCGCGAACCGTGTGGCTCGTATTTTCGGTGTGTGGGGCTCGTGCACGAACGCTAACTGTGACCAGGCGAATTCTGGTGAGGTGGCGCTGACGACCGGCGGCTTCTTGGGCGTTGGTCTGGGCCAGTCGCGTCAGAAGTATAACTACCTGGCTGAGGCGCATAACGACTATATTTTCGCCATTATTGGTGAGGAGCTGGGCCTGCTGGGTACGCTGGCGGTTCTGCTGCTGTATGCGGGCCTGGTGTATTGCGCGGTGCGTATTATGCTGCGCACTACTGACCCGCTGGTGCGTTTGGCTACGGGCGGCATCATGATTTGGCTGAGCTCTCAGGCGATTATCAATATGGGCATGGTGTCCCGTATTTTGCCGGTGATTGGTGTGCCTCTGCCGTTTGTGTCCTATGGTGGTTCGTCGCTGTTGTCTTCGTTGTTTGCGGCGGGTTTGTTGTTGGCATTTGCGCGGCAGACTCCGTTGCGTGGCGCGACGGCACCGTCGAATATTGAGACTCAGAGCGTGCGTGAGGTTCGTCGTGCGAATGCTGATTGGCATCGTCGTACGCCGTTGCAGATTGTGCTGAATCAGGAGGAGGCTGCTCGTGCGGCTGCCGGTGGCCACCTGCTGAAGGAACATAACCCGTTTGCGCTGATGTTTGGTCCGGAGAGTACGTTGCGCCGCTGGTTGGGTTTTGCGCCGGATCAGCAGCGTGAGTTGGCTCGTGTGGCTCGGGAGCAGGAGAAGGAGCAGGAGCGTCAGGCCCGGGAACAGCAGAAGGAGCAGGCTCGTCTGGCTCGTGAGGAAGCTGCCCGCGTGAAGGCGGAGCAGAAGGCCGCAGCGCAGAAGCAGAAAACTGAGGCTCAGAAGCAGAAGACTGAAGCCCAGAAGCAGAAGGCCTCGCAGAAGCCTGCACCGACGAAGGCAGCTCCGAAGAAGGCTTCCGCTCAGCCTCGTACCGGTCAGCAGGCTCATGTTGCTCAGAAGAGTACTACCTCTACCCGAGCTGCACAGGGTAAGCCGGCCGAGGCTCGCCCCGCTCAGAAGGTGACTGCTCAGAAGACGACTGTTGCGAAGCCTGAGGGCCAGAAGCCTGTGACTCCGAAGCAGGCTGTACAACAGCGACCCGCTCAGTCGCGTGGTGCTCAGCCTCGTACCGCTCAGCAGCCTGCCGCGCAGAAGCGAGTGCAGCAGCCTCGCGGTGCCCAGCCTCGCGGTGCCCAGCCTCGTAGCGCCCAGCACCGTCCGTCGGGTTCGCTGCCTGCGGGTCTGCAGCCGCTGCATCCTGAGGATCGTCAGCGCCGCGCGCAGCGACAGGGTAATCCTCGCCAGGGTGCTCAGCGTCAGGGTGCTCAGCGTCAGGCAACGCCGCGACAGGGCGCTCAGGCAAAGGGCACCCCGAAGAATGGTGCTCCGAAGAACGGCGCTCAGCAGGCGCAGCGTCCGGCTCAGGGTGCGGCGCGGAATTCCGCTCAGCGCAATACTCGCCAGCAGGGCTAAACCCCACGGAACCCGCTCGGCGAAGCCTGTGTTGCGGGGGCTGGCAGTCGGGGGAGCGGGTTGCGGTTCGTGCCTCTACCCGTGATGAATATGCGCTGAATATAAGATAAAGCCCTCGCTTTTGAGTTGTAGCTCAACGGCGGGGGCGCTCTGTTGAACAGGTGCGATAGCGTAAAATGATGCTGTACCGATGTGTTGGGAGAAAGACCTATGACGAAGAAGGCGCCCTCTATAGTCTTCGCCGGTGGTGGCACCGCCGGTCATATTAATCCGATGCTCGCGATTGCGCGTGCGGTTCGTGATCTTGAACCGAACGCTAAGATTCTGATGCTGGGCACTGCGGATAAGATGGAAGCCGAGCTGGTTCCGGCAGCTGGTTTCGATATTGAGTTCATTCCTCGTGCGGCGTTCCCCCGTAGCATTAACCGTGCCGCCTTGGCTTTCCCCGCTAAGTTCTTTGGTGGCCTGTCGAAGACCCGCCGCATCCTCAAGGAAGCAGATGCAGACGTGGTTGTTGGCGTGGGCGGCTACGTGTGCCCGCCGGCGTATTTGTCGGCGTTGAGCGCTAAGATTCCCGTGGTGATTCATGAGGCGAACGCGAAGCCCGGTTTGGCGAACCGCCTGGGTGGTACGTTCGCGAAGTTCACCGGTGTTGCGTTCCCCAATACTCCGTTCCCGCGCGCGACCCTGGTGGGTATGCCGATGAAGGATGAGATTGCCTACCTGAACCGTGAGGCGCACCGTTCGAAGGCTCGCCGCAACCTGGGTCTGGACCCGCAGAAGCCGACCGTGATTGTGACTGGTGGTTCGCTGGGTGCGCAGAGCCTGAACAATGCGGTGGCGGCGTGCCGTGACCACTTTGCTGAGTGGGACTTCCAGATTCTGCATATTACCGGTAAGGGCAAGGCTGTTCTGGATGAGAACGGTGAGCCGTTGAGCGCGCCGAATTACCGTCAGATTGAGTTCAGCAACGGCATGCAGGATGTGTACGCTGCCGCTGATCTTCTGCTGGTGCGTTCGGGTGCGGCAACCGTCAGTGAGGTTGCTGCGGTGGGTGTTCCCGCGATTTTTGTGCCGCTTCCCATTGGTAATGGCGAGCAGGCTCTGAATGCTCGTTCTCTGGTGGAGGCGTCTGCGGCTCTGCTGGTGAAGGATGCAGAGGTCACCGGTGAGTGGTTTGCCCGTGAGATTCCGGCTCTTATGGCGAACCCGGAGGAGCTGGAGCGTATGGGCGCTGCGGCGTATGAACTTGGTATCCGTGACGCGGCGCGCGTTATGGCTGAAGCAGTATTGAAGGCAGCTGAGAAGTAATGACTGAATTGATGAATCTTGAGATGGTGTTGCCGGCACCGCTGAACCCGCCGTTCCCTGAGCGTGCGAAGATGAGCGAGTTGGGCCGTGTGCACTTCATCGGTATTGGTGGCGCGGGTATGAGCGCTATTGCCGCTCTGATGCTGCAGGCTGGTGTGACGGTGAGCGGTTCTGACCGTGCCGAGTCGGCTGCTGTTGAGTCTTTGCGTGCTGCGGGTGCTCGTGTGGGTGTTCCTCAGCAGGCTGAGAACATTGTGGACGTTGATACCGTGGTGATTTCTACCGCGATTCGTGAAGATAACCCGGAGCTTGCTGCCGCTCGCGCGCAGGGTCTGCGTGTGCTGCATCGTTCTGAGGCGCTTGCCGCTGTGATGGGCGAGTCTCAGGTGGTTGCTGTTGCCGGTACTCACGGTAAGAGCACGACCAGCTCCATGATTTCTGTGATGTTTGATCAGCTGGGTGCGCAGCCGTCCTTTGCGGTGGGTACTGTGATTGCTGGTCGCGGCACGAACGCTCACTTGGGCGCTCAGGGTCCGGAGTCGATTTTTGTGGCTGAGGCTGATGAGTCGGACGGCTCGTTTGTGCGTTACCGCCCGGCGATTGCTGTGGTGACGAATGTTGAGCCGGACCACCTGGACTTCTACGAGACGGACGAGCGTGTCTTTGAGGCGTTCAACCGTTTTGTGGGCTCGCTGGCACCTAACGGTGTTGTGGTGACCTGCGCTGATGATGAGGGCGCGGCGACTTTGGCGGCTCGTTCTCGTGCGGCGGGTGTGCCCGTGGTGACCTACGGTGAGTCTGAGGATGCTGACCTGCGCATTAGCGAGATTACCAGCGCTGGTTCTTCCTCGTCGTCGCACCTGTCCTGGTCTTTTGAATGCCGCGGAGTGCGTTATAAGGGTGAGCAGGATCTTGCTCTGAAGGTGCCCGGTATTCATAACCAGCTGAACGCTTCGGCTGCTTTTATCTCGGCGCTCATTTCTGGTTACGAGGCTGCCGATATTGTTCGTGCGCTGGCTGAGTTTGTGGGCGCTGACCGCCGCTTCACCCTGCGCGGTGAGGTTGCTGGCGTGAAGGTCTTTGACGATTACGCGCACCACCCGACCGAGGTGTTCCGTGCCCTGGAGACCGGCCGTACCGTGGCTGATGGCCATAACCTGTACGTGATTTTCCAGCCGCACCTGTTCTCTCGTACTCGTGAGTTCGCGAAGGAGTTTGCGGAGGCCCTGTCGATGGCTGACCGCGCTCATGTGCTGGATATTTACCCGGCTCGTGAGCTGCCGATTGAGGGCGTGACCAGTGAGCTGATTACCGGTGCTGGTTTCTCTGAGGTTCGTTACGCTACCGCTGAGGGCGCGATCGAGGATATTGTGGCATGCGCTCAGGCCGGCGATATCGTGATGACTGTTGGTGCTGGCGACGTGACCGCTTTGGGCGCGCGTCTGTTGGAGTCCCTGGAGATCCGTCACGGTGGCGATTCGAAGAAGTCGGAGGCTTAGGCTGTGCCGATGAGTTCTGGTCTCTCTTCGGAGGGGCATTCCTCCTCGCGCGTGCCGAAGGCTCCGCGTTCGCGTGCTCGCCTGCGTGCCCAGCAGGCACCTGAGAATGTGCAGACTGAGGTGGCACCGGCTGAGGCGGTACAGGCTAAGCCTGCGCAGGCTGAATCTGCGCAGCCTCAGGTAGCCCAGCCTCAGGTAGCAAAGACCGCAGAGGTTGCCGAAGCTGTAAAACCTGCAGCATCCGGCCAGCCTGCTTCTTCTGAGGCATCTGCCGGTTCTGCCGCTGCGGAGTCTACCTCTGCTCAGCCTACTGCGACTCAGTCTTCGAGCTCCGTTCGACACATGCCGCGTAAGCCTGTGGTGCATAAGGCGTCTTCTCAGCACGGTACTGATTCTGCGGCTTCTAAG
>CALGXU010000170.1 GCA_937935205.1 uncultured Rothia sp. | reverse complement strand
AACCGGGACGGGCTCGTACTCACCGTGCGCAAACAGGGCAGCGACGGGTTCATGATGCCCGGCGGCAAACCCGAACCGGGGGAGACCCCGCTACAGACCGCCTGCCGCGAAGTGAGCGAAGAAATCGGACTCACCCCCGACCCCGCCCGGATGCACCACCTGGGCATTCTGGAAGCGGTGGCACTGAACGAGGTGGGCTTTACGGTACGTGCCGAAACCTACGAATACGCACCCACCGACGAGCAACACAAGCAGCTGGCTACGCTGGTGCCTCAGGCTGAAATCGCTGAACTACGCTGGGTCAACCCCGCCATGAGCAACCCTTTCGATTCTGTAGCGCAGGCACCGCTGAATACCGAGCAAATCTTCCCGCTGCTGGCACGCACCCCGCTACCGTAATCACCGTGCCTAACGTGCCCCTGGCCTGGCGGGTGGCACACATGAGGTACACAGGTGCATCCGGTACCCTCAACACAACAACATCTATCGCGGGTAGAACACATAGAGGCGCTCCACCCCGCAACCCCATACACCCCAAGGAGAACCATGAAGAAGACCAACTACAACCTCGCCGTCTACTGCGGTGCACGCTCCGGCAACGACCCGCTCTTTACCACCCGCGCCCAGGAGCTCGGCACCCTCTGCGCCCAGAACAATATTGGCGTGGTGTACGGCGGCGGCCGCACCGGCCTCATGGGCACCGTCGCGGGCGCAACCCTGGACGCCGGTGGCGTGGTCTACGGCGTGGTCACCCACAAGCTGGTTGGACTGGAGGGCGTGTACCCCGGCCAGACCACCCTCGAAATCGTGGACACCATGCACCAGCGCAAAATCGCCATGATCGACAAGGCTGACGCGTTCGTCGCCATGCCCGGCGGCCCCGGCACCCTCGAAGAGTTCTTTGAGGTATTCAGCTGGCAGTTCCTCGATATTCACTCCAAGCCGGTCGCCCTGCTGAACGTCAATGGCTACTGGGATAAGCTCATCGACGCGATGCACTACATGGCGTCCACCGGCCTGCTCAACGAACGCTACCTGGACGAGCTCATCATCGCCACCACCCCCGAAGAGCTGCTGGAGGCGCTCGCCAAGGACCTGGAACGCCGCGCCGCTGAAAAGAACGCTGCTGAATAAAACCAACACTGCATAAAACCAACGCAGAAAACGAGATTGACCATGGCAACCACCCCCAACCAGGCACGCACCCTGCTGCTGACCTTCTTCGGCCCCTTCCCCGGCGTGCCCGTGAACCCCACCGTGGCGCTCGCCGAAGGTGCTCAGCGTCTGCTGGCTCAGATGCGCCCGGATTTGAATGTCATCACCCGCGAGCTGCCCGTCAGCTATGACGGTTCCAGCACCGCCCTGCGCACCGCTCTGCAGGAGGTGCAACCCGACGCGCTCATCAGCCTGGGCGTGGCGGTTGGCCGCGACGTGGTCAGCCTCGAACAGGTCGCTATCAACCTGGATTCTGCCGGTATTGAAGATAACGACGGCGACCAGCGTTGCGATGAGCCAATCGCCCCCGGCGGCCAGGAGGCGTACTTCTCCTCCCTGCCGGTGCGCGCCAGCTTTGAGCGTCTGCGTGCGGCGGGGGAGCCTGTCGAGATTTCGTACACCGCCGGAACCTACGTGTGCAACCACGTGTTCTACGAGGGTCAGCGCATCAGCCGCGAACTGGGGCTGAGCATCCCCGCCGGATTTGTGCACGTGCCCGCAACTCGTGCCGACGGTGAAGAAACCACCGAAGACACCGGCATGACTGCTCACCGTGACGCCGGTGGCGTGGTGCGTGATGAGCAGGGCATCCCGCAGCTGCCTGAATCCACCGTGGTGCGCATTATTGCTGAGGTCGCCTCCGACACCCTGCCCGCAGTGAACTAGCAACACTGGGCGTAGCTAGAACTCATATAACAAAACCGCCGGATAGCCTCCCTAACTGGGAGCCTATCCGGCGGTTTGCATATGTACGCTGACCCTACACAGCCGGGCTACAAAACCGGTACATGCAGGCTCGAGCTACTACTTGGTGCGGTTCTTCAGGTAGTAGTCAATCAGCGAAGCAGTCGAAGAATCCTGACGAGCCAGAACCTCACGGTCACCCTCAATAGCGGGAACCAGGTCCAGCGCCAGCTTCTTACCGAGCTCAACACCCCACTGGTCGAAGGAATCAATGCCCCAAACAACACCCTGAACGAAGGTGATGTGCTCGTACAGGGCAATCAGGGAGCCCAGAACGCGCGGGGTCAGGCGCGGCGCCATGATGGAGGTGGAGGGGCGGTTACCGCTGAAGATACGTGCGTTGACCACGTGCTCTGCGGTGCCCTCTGCACGAACCTCTTCCTCGGTCTTGCCGAAGGCGAGAGCCTGAGACTGTGCGAAGAAGTTAGCCAGGAACAGCTCGTGAACGTCCTGCTCGCCGTCCTTGGTCGGGTGGACCGGGTTAGCGAAGGCAAGGAAGTCCGCGGGAATCAGACGAGTACCCTGGTGGATCAGCTGGTAGAAAGCGTGCTGGCCGTTGGTGCCGGGCTCACCCCAGAACACTTCACCGGTTGCGTAGTTGACGAAGGAGCCGTCCGCGCGAACGGACTTGCCGTTGGACTCCATGGTCAGCTGCTGCAGGTATGCGGGGAAGCGGTGCAGGTACTGGTCGTAAGGCAGAACCGCGTGGGTCTCTGCGCCAAGGAAGTTCACGTTCCAGATGTTCAGCAGACCCATCAGAACGGGTACGTTCTGAGCCAGGGGAGCGGTGCGGAAGTGCTCATCCATTGCGTGGAAGCCGGCGAGGAAGTCAGCGAAAACCTTCGGGCCGAAAACAATAGCCAGGGAGGTACCGATAGCGGAGTCTACGGAGTAGCGGCCGCCAACCCAGTCCCAGAAGCCGAAAGCGTTCTCGGGGTCAATGCCGAATGCTGCAACCTTATCCAGTGCGGTGGAGACAGCCACGAAGTGCTTAGCCACAGCCTCGGACGCTTCCTTACCTTCCAGAGCGCCAGCCTCAGCCAGTGCGGAAAGCAGCCACTCGCGTGCCACGCGCGCGTTGGTCAGGGTCTCCAGGGTGCCGAAGGTCTTGGAAGCGACGATGAACAGGGTGGTCTCGGGATCCAGGTCGGAGACCTTCTCAGCCACATCGGTCGGGTCAATGTTGGAGATGAAGCGTGCGGTGATGCCTGCATCTGCGTAGGGCTTGAGAGCCTCGTACACCATGACCGGGCCCAGGTCGGAGCCACCGATACCGATGTTCACCACGGTCTCGATGCGCTTGCCGGTGATGCCGGTCCACTCGCCGTTGCGCACGCGCTCAGCGAATGCGTAGATCTTCTTCAGCACGGCGTGAACGTCTGCGTCTACGTCCTGGCCGTCAACGGTCAGCGCGGGGGTGTAGCCCTCGGGGCGGCGCAGTGCGGTGTGCAGTACGGCGCGGTCCTCGGTGACGTTAATGTGCTCGCCGGAGAACATTGCCTCGCGAGCCTGCTCCAGCTTGACCTCTTCAGCGAGCTTGAGCAGCAGCTCAACGGTTTCGGAGGTAATCAGGTTCTTGGACAGGTCGACGTGCAGTTCGTCGGCGGTGAAGCTGAACTTCTGCGCACGTTCCGGGTCAGCGGCAAACCATTCGCGCAGGTTCGGGGTGAGGGACTTGTGGTGAGCGGACAGAGCAGACCACGCGGAGGTGGTCGTAGGGTCAATAGAAGTAGTCATAGTTCCATTCTCTTATTTTCGGGTGCCTCTGTCACCTCTTTCGAGGGTGATATGGGACGATACGGCGAAAAAATCGAAACCCGGCACGCTATTGTGGGCCTTGCAGTATCACTTGCAGTATCAAGATGTAGAGTAAAATCCATGACTTCTTCACCAGAACACACACCCGCTGACACTCACGCACCGCGCTACTTGCTCATTTCCCGCGCGGGAGAAACCCTCCTCAACGATGATGGAACCCTGCACTACCTGACAGGTAACGATACCGCCGAGCCGCTGACCGAAGAGGCGATCCTTGCGCGCAGCGTCATCCGCCCCGCCGCCTACGCTGTGGATGCAGAGAAGAACAGTGCGGCGGAGGTGCACGTGCTCTACTGCGAGGACGAAACCCTCGCGCAGTTTGCCGCAGAGCTGAGCATCCCCGGTGTACACGTTTCAGATAATGGCTTCCGCTACTACCCGGTCCACGAGGACTCGGAAGGTCGCGCCCGCTACGCCGCTG
>CALGXU010000169.1 GCA_937935205.1 uncultured Rothia sp. | reverse complement strand
GCCGTATAGAGTGCTGCCGCGTAGACAAGGAAGAGACCGATGCGCACCGCATCCAGTGCGTGGTCGTAGCGGTGATCGAGGCGCACGCGATCCACCTGCTGCTGCACACCGTGCTTGAGCTCAGAAAGCTGGTTCGCGAAACCGCCAATGGTCGGCGCGTAGGAGCGGCCGTTATCGTTGACCACAATCACGACCTTGCGGGTGCGGTCGGCAGCAATATTGTTCACAGCCTCCCACGCCATGCCGCCGGTCAGCGCGCCGTCACCAATGAGGACCACGGTGTAGCGGTCATCTTCACCGTTGAGCTTGTGCGCGCGAGAAATACCGTCAGCCCAAGAAATCGAGCTGGAAGCGTGCGAAGACGCAATAATGTCGTGCTCAGACTCGCCACGATCCGGGTAACCCGACAGGCCACCCTTCTGACGCAGAGTCTTAAACGCGTGACGACCAGTCACCAGCTTATGCACATAGGACTGGTGGCCGGTGTCGAAAAGAATATTGTCCTTGGGAGATTCGAAGACACGGTGGATGCCGAGGGTCAGCTCCACAACGCCCAGGTTCGGGCCCAGGTGACCGCCGGTCGCCGACACGTTCGTCACGATGAACTGGCGGATCTCCTTAGAGAGCTCCTCCAGCTGCTCGTAGCTGAGGTTCTGCAGGTCCGCCGGGGACTGAATACCCGGGAGCAACTTGGCAGTGGCACCATCGCCAATGCTGTAGTCGGCGGTGGGTGCGCCACCGGCGGCGCTATTCGGGGTCTCCTCCTGCGGCAATGCGTTTTCAGCGGACATACACCCACACTCCTCAAGGTCGGGGCACGGCTCATTCCGTGCGTTGGTTCTTCAATGATTCTACCGTTTACGGTGCCAAAAAGCAGATTTATGCGCCCGCAGAGCAAGACGCACCGGGTTGAGCAAAAACAGCCTGAAATAACCCCTAGTGGGCAGGCTGGTGAACAGCCCAACCCGCCCAACATCGCGATTATTTGCTTCTTTGTTACGGCGACTAGCCGCACTACTTGGTGCGGCGGCGGCGCGGACGAGGCTTCGCCGGGGCACGCTCAAAAAGCGCCACCGACTCCACATGATGCGTATTCGGGTACATATCAAACGCCCGAAGCTGCACCATGTCCCAACCCAGCTCACGCAAAATACCGGTGTCACGGCCCAGGGATGCCGGGTCGCACGCCACGTACAGAATACGCTTGGGGTCCAGCGCATCCAGGCGTTCCAGGGTGGTGCGGTTCGCACCCTCACGGGACGGGTCAAGGACCACCGCATCAATGGCGGGGATTTCACCAAACTCAAGGGCAGTCTTCAAATCCACCAGGTGGCGTGCCACGTCGCCGCGAATCACCTCAATGCGGGTGTTCGCCGAGTTCTCGGTGCGGGAGCAACCATCCGGCGCGAAGTTCGAGCGCGCATCCTTATGGGTCACCGGGGAGCCCTCAATGCTGACGACGGTACCCGTTGCACCCACGGCGTCCGCGAGCGCGGCGGTGAACAGGCCCGCGCCGGCGTACAGGTCGAGGGTGCATTCGCCTTCCTGCGGGCGAAGCATGGTGAGCATGGTTCCGACCATGGTGGAGGGGGCGGCGCGGTGAATCTGCCAGAAGCCGCCGGCGGATACCTGGTAGCTGAATCGGCGGGAGCCGAAGGTGACTTCTTCGGTGACGGAGCGCAAGCCCGCGCCGAGCAGCTGGTCGCCTTCGGGGACGCGGCGGTAGGGGG
>CALGXU010000168.1 GCA_937935205.1 uncultured Rothia sp. | reverse complement strand
ACTTTTCTATTCACTATGTTGCCCTGAAGCGTGCATTCTACGCGCGGTGAGCGCGGCTCCCAGAGGTAGCCTCGCTTGCTTTCTGTGCTTTGCGTGCCTTCTGTGCCTTGCGCTGAGCCCTGTGCTCGAGAACCTTCGGGTGCGTTGCGCGCTGCACAATCTTTGTATCACGCATATGGAAGGTGCGGGTTGCCGTGTACTGGACCGCCGCATCCGAGGTGAACGCCAACATAGCAAACACGGCAACGCCCAGCTGGAAGAAAATCGTGGACAGCGGCAGGGACTGGTGCCCCCACAACACGCCGCCGGTAATCGCCGCGAAGTTCAGCGCCGTTAGCAGCAGAGCCAGTCGGCGCGCCTTCGACGAGCCTCGCAGCGTACTCCACAGCAGGAACAGGTGCACCGCCGAATAAATCGCCACAAAACCAACCAGCACCGTACCGGTAATGGTCAGCAGCACGTCGCTATCTGCCTGATCGAAGAGGTTCAGCAACTCAATGTCGTTGCCGGAGCCATCCTCCAACAGCTCGGCGCGCAGTGCTGGGCGGCTGAGCGCCAGAATGACGCTGTTGATAATGTCTGCGAGGGTCACGGCAATGAGCATACCCGAACCGACCAGCAGACTCAGCGGCATGCGGTACGCCAGGTCGTGCGCGCTAGAGAGGTGAATTTCTTCCTGCTTCTGCGGCTCTAACCCCTCATTGTTCAGCACGATGACCGGGAGCGCGCCGTCCGTGCGAATCGCGTCACCGCCGCCGTTGCGGGCGTGGTAGCCGGAAGAAAAATCGTGCAGAATCTCAACGTGAGTTTCCGGGTGAGCGTACTGAATGGACTCCACAATGTAGTCGCGTTCAAAGTCGGTTTCAGCGTCAATGCGGTGCGTGACCTGCAGGGTGAAGAAGCTGAAACCCACACCGGAGTCGTAGGTGCCCGCCGCCAACCAATCTACTCGGTGACCGCCCGGCAGCAACCAGCCGTCCGGGGTTTTCCAGAAGCGCACGTGGTGGCGTTTCTCGGGGTTGCCGTCTACTTCCTGCTGGTAGGCGAAAGACTGCGTCCTGCCAAAAATTTTCAGCGGGGAGACCGGCGCCTCCGCGTAGGAGCGGCGGGTGATGGTGGAGAGAATAATTTTCCAGGAGGAGACGAGGGTGACGTCGTCAGCGCGGGTCCATCCCGCATTCTGCATGACCTGGTGAATCTGCTCCTCGGTACCAATCAGGCCGATATTGACCGGGTCGCCGAGCAGGCCGTCCGGGGTGCGGGTGCGCCCAATAAAGTAGTCGGGCACGTAGATGCGGGTCATGATGGCGTGAAAACGCGGTAGCGTCAGGTACGCGGTGACCGCCCAGAAAATGAAAGCGATGGGCACGCCCCAAAAAGAGTGGCTGACCGTATTCGCCAGAATCATGATGGTCAGTACGAGGGCCGCGATGCCGGCGAAGATGAAGAAGAGAGTGTCCCAGAAATTGACCCAGAAGCTACGCGGGACGAGGTCTTGCGACTCGCCGCGCGTGTCAATATCACCACGGTAGACCGGTGGCGAGGTAACTGGGGGAGCAACATCGCTGCGTATAGGCCGCAGGACGCGTTTTTGGTGGGACATTCCCGTCCTTTCTGCACATAGTTAGGGTCTTTGAATATCCATAACTATAGCAATGGGCAGAATGTGCGAAGTATGCATTCCGGGCAGGGCTTAATCGCTTGGCTCGATTGCCCTGCCACAGAAAAACCGCAGAAAAACGCGGTACAAACACCGAGTGCTGGCGTTGCCGCGCGAAAGAAATATAGGGTGTGCCCCTACTCGGGGAGGGGCTTAGCCTCAACCGCGGCACGTGCAGCCGCAATGGAGCTTTCGTGGTGCAGCATATCGCGGCTTTCACGCATGAGGCGCACCCACTTGCGGGTCAGCTCTTCGAGCTTCTGAGCGCTCAAAGAGCCGGAGGCGATGCTCGCCTCATCGGTGGCGGCGCTGGTGGAAATATGCTGATGCCATAGTTCGTACACTTCGTTGGTGTAGCTGGCGTGCAGCGTCTGGGCGTACTCACGTGCCTGGCTGATGTATTCGTTCAGGCTTGTGTGGTAGTGCTGAAGCTGGTCGGGGGAAACGTTTGCTTGCGCTCCTGGCGGTGAGCTCGGGGTTGAGCTCTGCCTCGCGTGCGGGTTATCGGGGGAACCGGAAGGTAATGAGTGTGAAGTCATGATGATATAGGGTGCGCCTACTTTGGCGCGGGGTTAGAGTCAGGTGGCATCGCTGCCCCCGGACTGGTTGAGTTCTTGTCGTGCGGTTGGGCGGTTATGTCTATGTTCGTACCGGTGAATTGTCTGTTGCTGAAGTTGAATAGAGGGTTGTTCCTGGCGGTAAAACCCTCGCATCAACAATCATACATAAAGTGACAGTCAATCTCATAAGGTTGATTATGCTCTTTGCACATTGATGAATATAAAAATGGGTTGGAAATCCCGCAGAATACCCACAGGCAAACGCGCTAAAACCCACATCGTTGGGGGAGGTGCTGGTGAAGATTCTCAGAGGGCTGGAACGGGCATCCACGGGCGAAGTTCAGATAAAGCCCATAGTCAGGGCCGTAGCGGCCAACCGCCGGGGTCTCACACCCGGCGAGCTGCAACGAACAACAGGCACAGAAAACGGGGCGGCACCGTCAATCGGTACCGCCCCGTCCTCAACGCTCAGGCAGCGTCATAAATTTAAGCGAAGAACGCTCAAAATTAGGCGAAATTATTCAGCTGCTTCTTCCACAACGAGCACAACATCGCGAACCTCCAGCTCGCCCTCAGCCGCCACCAGAGACAGCTCACGAGCGTTACCGGCAGCCTTCAGATCAGCCAAGCCAGCGGCAATGCGATCCAGCTGAGCCTGCGGAGCCGCAATGGTTGCGGACTCAACCTCGGTGCGCTGCTTAACCTTCGCGTCGCTCTTAGCCTTACGCAGACCACCCAGAGCCTCAGCAACATCCGGCAGGATCTGCTTCAGCGACTCGATCTGAGCCGGGTCAGCGTCCGCCAGGACCCACTGAGCAGAAATGCCGGCAGTCGGGTTCTGTGCAGAGTACTCAGCCAGCAGGGTGCCTTCCAGGATGGGCAGTGCCTGCGGCCACTCGGCGCGGTGTACACTACCTGCACGCCACCAGGACCAAATCTCTTCGGTCACGAACGGCAGGAAGGGTGCGAACAGGCGCAGCAGAGCATCCAGGGTGGTTGCCAGAGCAGCCAGAACAGAAGCCTGCTCCTCCTCGCCGCGAGCACCGTAGGCACGGTCCTTAATCAGCTCGACGAAATCGTCGGTGAAGGACCAGAAGAAGCTCTCGCAAATCTGCAGGGCACGAGCGTACTCGTACTTCTCGAACGCGGCGGTTGCTTCCTCAAGCAGGTACGCCAGGCGAGCCAGCAGGGAGCGGTCCAGAGCGTTGATGAGCACGCGACCCTGAGCCTGAGAAGTGATGACGGACTTCTCGGTAGCGCCCAGGTTCAGCACGAACTTGGATGCGTTCAGCAACTTGATGGCAAGGCGGCGGCCAATCTTCATCTGGCCTTCGTCGTAGGCGGTGTCAGCACCCAGGCGAGCGGAAGCAGCCCAGTAGCGCACAGCGTCCGAACCGTACTTCTCCAGAACCTCGTTGGGGACCACAACGTTGCCCTTAGACTTGGACATCTTCTTGCGGTCCGGGTCGAGAATCCAGCCGGAGAGCGCGGTGTTGTACCACGGCACGGAGGAGGCCAGGGTCTCCGCGCGAACAGCGGTGGAGAACAGCCAGGTGCGGATAATGTCGTGACCCTGCGGGCGCAGATCCATGGGGAAGGTCTTCGCGTGCAGGTCCGGGTTCACACCCCAACCGGTCGCAATCTGCGGGGTCAGGGAGGAGGTGGCCCAGGTGTCCAGAACGTCCGGGTCAGCGATGAAGCCGCCCGCTACGCCGCGCTGGTCCTCGGTGTAACCGGGAGCAGCCTGAGATGCGGGGTCAACCGGCAGCATCTCTTCGGTCGGCAGAATCGGGTTCTCGTAGTCCGGCTCACCCTCAGCATCCAGCGGGTACCAGACGGGGAAGGGAACGCCGAAGAAACGCTGGCGAGAAATCAGCCAGTCGCCGTTCAGGCCCTCAACCCAGTTCTCGTAGCGGCTACGCATGAAGGAGGGGAACCAGTTCATCTCACGGCCGCGCTCGATGAGCTTCTCGCGGCGTGCAGCGTCACGGCCACCGTTGCGGATGTACCACTGGCGGGAAGCCACGATTTCGAGGGGCTTGTCGCCCTTCTCGTAGAACTTCACGGGGTGGGTAATCGGCTTGGGGTCGCCGTCCATTTCGCCAGCCTCAATCAGCATCTCCACGACGGTCTTCTGTGCGGTGAAGACGGTGGCGCCTGCCATGCGCTCGTAGCGCTCGCGACCCTCGGCGGAGGTGATCCACTCGGGGGTTTCGCGGGAGAAGCGGCCGTCGCGGCCGATGAGGGCGCGGGTGTCCAGCTGCAGTTCACGCCACCAGGTGACGTCGGTGGTGTCACCGAAGGTACAGATCATGGCGATACCGGCACCCTTGTCGGGCTGTGCCAGCGGGTGCGCCTTAATCTCGACCTCAACGCCGAACAGCGGGGAGGTGACGGTGGTGCCGAACAGCGGCTTGTAACGCTCGTCGTCCGGGTGCGCCACGAGAGCCACGCAGGAGGGCAGCAGCTCGGGGCGGGTGGTCTCAATCCAGACCTTCTCGCCGTTGGGGCGGTGGAAGCTGATGCGGTGGTACGCGCCGGGGCGTTCCTTGTCTTCCAGCTCAGCCTGTGCCACTGCGGTACGGAAGGTGACGTCCCACATGGTCGGTGCTTCAGCCATGTAGGCGTTGCCTGCTTCCAGGTCCTTCAGGAAGGCGAGCTGGGAGACCTTGCGGGAGTGCGCGTCGATGGTGCGGTAGGTGCGCGACCAGTCAACGGACAGACCCAGGGTGGTGAAGAGGTTTTCGAAGACCTTCTCGTCTTCAACCGCGAGTTCTTCACAGAGTTCGATGAAGTTGTTGCGGGAAATGCGCGGCCACTTTGCTTGGCTGCGGTCGGGCTTGGGGGTGCCGTCTGCCTTCCAGGTGATCAGGTCACGGAAGGAGTCGTTGTCTGCCACGGAGGGGTCGCAGAGAACGCCGTAGTAGTTCTGAACGCGGCGTTCGGTGGGCAGGCCGTTGTCGTCCCAGCCGAGGGGGTAGAACACGTTCTTGCCGGTCATGCGCTGGTAGCGTGCAATGACGTCGGTCTGGGTGTAGGAGAACATGTGACCCACGTGCAGGGAGCCGGATGCGGTCGGCGGCGGGGTGTCAATGGAGTAGACCTGTTCGCGAGTGGTGTTCTCGTCGAATGCGTAGGTCTTCTCGTCGGCCCAGCGCTGCGAGAGCTTCTCTTCGAGGCCTTCGAGGGCGGGGCGGTCGGGAACGTTAATCTGTACGGGCGAGTCTGAGCCCAAAATGTTTTCAGCCATAACGGCTATTTTCTCATATTCACGGCATTCTCTCAGCTCCAGGGGAATTCTGCGCTGTGCTGTGCTGTTCGTACCGCTCGATGGCGGCTTCTAAACGTGCCAGGAGGCGCCGGTACCGGCGCGCGAATTGTGCCCTGTGTACTGCGGCGCGTACCCCGCTGGAGGTGGTGATCTCCTGCCAGCTGACGGGGTCGAGGTAGCTCTGCCCGAGCAGCAGATGCACCTCAGAACTGTAGGGGGTTCCGGTGGCGGCACGGATGCTACGCGCCCTCTGCTGGAGCGCTTGGCGCCGCTCGTGTAGTGCGGTGATGCGCTGGTGCGGTGTTGCTGTCATGTGAAGGTCCCTTGATGAGGAGTAATCGACGATTCAGTGGCAAACTTAGCGGAAAACTCGGTGGCAAACTCAATGGAAAACGGCAACGGGGGAGAGCCCCTAAAATACTGCCCTCGGTTACCTGCAGTGTAGGCGCGAAAATCCGCAGTATCAATAGTGACAGTATCAACAGTTGCAGCATCAGCGGTATCAATAGTGACAGTATTAACAGCCGGCGAATCCTTCTCAGCGGCGCGGCGGCGGCGTAGACTGAAAGTACACGACCTTTGAGGAGTTGCCATGAGTTCTCTGAGTATTTTCGGTTTGGGCACGTCTGAAACTGTTCTGCTGATACTGCACCTGGTGCTGGTTGCGTTGTGCATCTGGCATTTGACGGTGCGCAGCGGTTACGGTGAGGCGCGCATGCGTTTCGTGTTGCCTCTGATTTTGTTCATGCCGGGTGCCGCGATTCTTTATTTGATGTCGGCGCGTGAGGGTACGGTTCCTCCGGACACCATCAAGACCGGTAGTAGCTCGCCCGTGTATTTTGAGCACCGCCTCGGATTCCGTGACGGTGGTAGGAGCCGCTGGGGTCTGCCTCGCCGCCGCAAGTAGCGGCCTGACGGGGCGCCGGGCGGTTGTGGTACCGGCACCTATCTCACTTCTCACTATCGCACTATCGAAAATTTCAAAATATATGCCCGCGAGTCTGCTCGAACAGAGCACCCGCGGGCATCACTCTACTAGGATTAAAGTATGACTGAGAACACCCACATTCCTGCATCTCCTTTTCTGCCTCATACTGGCGACGGCAAAGTTGCCGTGGTGACCGGCGCATCCAGCGGTATTGGTCGCGCCACCGTACAGCAGCTGGTAGCAACCGGCTGGACCGTCTACGCTCTGGCGCGCCGCACCGATCGCCTGTACACCCTCTACGCGGAGACCGGCGCCCACCCGGTCACCTGCGACGTGACCGACGAGCATTCCGTGCGCTTCGTTGCCGAGCAGATTCTGGAAGAGCAGGGCACCATTGACGCCCTGGTCAATATTGCCGGCGGTGCTATTGGCGTGGATAAGGTCGCCGACGGTAAGCCTGCCGATTATCTGAAGATGTACCAGATGAATGTGCTCGGCATCCTGCACATGGTGCGCGCCTTCGCGGAGGCGCTGCGCCTGAACGGTCACGGCACGATCCTGAACCTGACCTCCACCGCCGCGGAACATGGCTACGAGGGCGGCGCCGGGTATAA
>CALGXU010000167.1 GCA_937935205.1 uncultured Rothia sp. | reverse complement strand
AAGAAGGACGAAGCCTTGAAATTCGGAAGAGCGGACATAATCATTCCTTATCGGTCATGCCCATTGCGCCGATGCAGTTTCTAAAAGGGAGTGAGGACTCTTCGTCGAATCTGCGCCAACCCAATGAGAAAGTGGTCGAGTATCCCCGTCAGTTTCGGGGGACACTCTCACCCTAACAAAGGGTTGAACGGATGTCGGGAACACTCAAGAGAGACTTGAAGGTTCTGAGGGTTTTCACAGGTTGACCAGCCACTAAAAAAGAACCCAGCAAGCTAAACCCCAAAAACAGAACCCCGCGCTCCCAAACGGGAGTACGGGGCCGCCAAACACGCTCACACAAAAGCGCTAAAACAAAGCACAGAAACTAGGAAGTGCGGAAATACAGGTACATCATCATCGCAACACGACCACGAGACGTCTGAGCCGTCGGTTCAAAAGCATTACCCTCAGACACCGTCGACACGCCATGGCGAGACGCCCACACAATCTGACGGTAGAACGGAGTCGCAGACGACACATCGCTAAACGGCGAAGAACCCGACATCTGAATCTTCTGCGCACCGTCAGCACGGTACAGAAGAGCCACAGCAGAAGCATTCGACAGGCGCGCCTCCGCATGGAACTTACCATCAACCCAACCAGAAGTAATACGCTCCTGACGCGCCCACAGGTACGCATCATAGTTCGGGTCAGACTCATCAACATCCGCATACGGCGAATGCTCCGGACGGGCCACCGCCGGCGCACCCGCCAGCTTATAGAACATAGTGATCAGCTCGCCACGAGTCACCGGATCCTCAGCACCAAAACTATCCTCAGAAACCGGCTCCATCGTCTGGGTACGAACAGCCCAACGGATACCCGCATAGTACGCAGAATCCTCGGGAGCATCAACAAAAATAGTGTTCGCATCCGGCGCCGTTACGGACGGACGCAGAATCTTCGGGCCCTGAGTCGAAGAACTCGACACCAGGGCAGAAGCAGACGTAGCCGAGGTAGTCGCCGGCGCAGCAGTATCCGCCGACGAAAGACGGGCCTCCGACGAATCATAGAAAGAGAAAAGAGGAGAGAAAGGCAGATACAAAACACCCGCCAGCGCCACAGCGCCAACAGCCAGCTCAATACGGCGGCGGTTACGCTTCTTCGAATCAGCCTGAGAAGAAGCCTCGGGGGTGCCCTCCGGCGCCAGTAGAGGTGCAGAAGAATTATGGGCAGTATCAGAGGACTGCTTAGAATCCTGGGACATAAATCCTCAATGTGGTTGATGTATCGGTGTGTGATAGGCTCCCTCGCACAGCAGACGCCCAACCGGAAACGGGCGCGCACCAAGGGGGCTCAACAGTCCTAAGCATAAACCACAGGTTGAAAAATATTAATTTACACTCCACAGAACAATCTTGAAAAAGGGGAGCGGAGCACCCCAAAAATCCCCCCAATAGCGGGTACCGCATGAGGTGCGCCCCACATGCGGTACAGCCCACAGTGGCGTGTTAAACGGCAAAAATACCCCGAAAAACCGCGGAACAGCACCCAGCAGGAGGCACAGAAAAGCCGGGCCAGCGGGATAAAACCAACGTTTCATCACCGCCAGCCCGGCATATTCCTCAAACCCTAGAGGTAACCCTAGCGAACCTTATAGAGCCCTAGCGGACCTTGTAGTTCATCAAGAAACCAGCCAGCTCACCACGGCTCACCAGCGCAGACGGGTGGTACTCAGAACCCGGGAACACCTGCAGCTTCTGCTGCTTAGCCCACGTAATCTCACGGTAGAACGCAGAACCGACCTTCACATCGGTGTACGGCGCCTCAGTCACAGCAACCGGCTTCTTACCGTCAAAACGGTACAGGAACGCCGCAACAGTCGCGTTAGACACAGACGCATTCGCATGGAACTTACCATCAGACCAGCCGAAAGTAATGCCCTTCTGACGAGCCCAAATGTACGCAGCGTAGTTCGGATCATCAGTCTTTACATCCGGGTACGGGCTAGTAGCCGGCAGAGCAACCTTCGGGGAACCAGCCATACGGTACAGTGCAACAGTCAGCTCACCGCGGGTCGCATCATCATTAACGCCGAACCAATCCTTCTCACGAGAATCAATCAGCTTCTGATCAGCAGCCCACAGAACAGCCTTGTGGTTCGCGTGAGCAGCCGGAACGTCTGCGAAACGCTCACGAGCCTTCTGGTTCGCAGACTCACCAGTCAGCGTCAGATAATCAGCCGCGATGCGCTCGCTACCACCATCAGCGTAGTTCACGGTCACGAAAATAGCGTAGTGGCTATCAGCATCCAGCTTGGTACCGTCAACGTTAACGGTCGTCTCAAATGCGCCGGTCGCCACACGGTCAGCGCTCAGAGTGATGCTCTCCAGAGCCTCGCCGGTCGGGTTGCCGTCAGCCTCAGCAGCCGAGAACAGCACGTTCACGGTAGCGCCAGCGGGGACGTTGAAATCCTTACCCTTCACACGGATAGTGGTCGAAGAGCTCAGATCCACCTTGTCAGTGCTCAAAGAAACTGAAGGCGACGCCTTCTTAATGTTCTCGCCGTTCACCGGAACAAACGCCTGAGTGCTCAGCGCCTGGCTGTTCGCCTCATCGTTATCTTCCGGAACGTTAAACTCAAAAGTCTGCACAACATAGGAGCTACCAGACTTCAGGGTGCCCGCCGGGATGTCCAGAACAGTCGAGAAACGGCCATTGGTGTAACCCATGTACTGACCGAAGAAAGCAGAGTAGGAGGTGAACTTAGCCTCCGACTGAGCCAGTGCGGGGCCAGTCGCCTTACCTGTCGCCGGATCAACCGCACGAACCGCAACAATCAGCGACTCGCTACCGTTGTACGAAATACTCTGGAAACCGGCACCGTTCACGGTGACCTTAGTGTTCTCAGAAGCATTCACCGACGAAGCGCCGTACGACAGAGTCGGGGAATCAACGGTGGGAACATCCGCAACCTTCAGTTCAGTACGAACCTCATCCGCGGGAATCCAGCCGTCTTCAGCGTCATCGCGGTAACCGAGCACAACATCGAAGGACGAGCCATTGGCCTCCAGATAGTTAGCGCCGATAGAAGCAGTCAGATTCACGGTGCCGTCAGCCGCAAAAGCGGAGGCGGGAACATCCTGAACATAGAAGGGGTAATCACGCGGGCGGTGCGGCGGGAAAGCAACGCTTTCACCCTTAGGAACAACGTACAGGCGGAACGACTTGCCCTTAACGAAATCCTTGGAGAAACCGGAGCCGCTAACCGTCACGTTGCCGCCCTTGAGAATATCAAAAGTGCCGGAGGTAACCTGCAGGTGCTGAGCGCCCTGAGCCTCACCCTGCGCGACAGCCTGGGCTGCTACCGGAGTAGCAGCAGGAGCCGCAAATGTGGGGGAGAGCGGCAAGAGCATGGCGCCCGCCAAAGTAAGGGCGCAGCCGCTCTTAGCCATGTTTTTGGGTAGCGCAAAGCGCATGTGGTTGGGAAGTGAGGACATTGTTATCCAATCAGTTTTTATCGGTGTCACGCATCGAGTGTGGTGCGCATAAACACCGTAGCAAATAGTTAAGACGTGCTGGAACCTGAAGGGTCGTCAGCGCGAAAAATGACTGTGTGTTTTATCGCATGTCTTAAGGTGAAGTATAGCTTTAAAAAGTATGTGCATGACGTGGAAAATATGCCTAAATATTGTGCCGATAAGCACAAACACTGGTCACTGTACAAAAAAGAAAGTGCAAAAAACCCACCGCATTCGAAAAATTCGCACCTATGCAACCTCTGCAGGTTGAGAATATTCACAATGCGGTGGGCAAGGCAACATAAAAGTCACCCACAATAAAAATGGCACATACACAGAGTCGTAAAGTCGCCTATTTGACGAAAGCCAACCAAAATGGCTAACACCACGGCGAGGCGCTACCTGAGGTGGCTACCGCCGTGCTCCATGCGGTAGAGCATCAACGCCAAGTCATAGACGGACGTTGTCTCCATGAAAAAGCGTTCGTGTTCCCAATCCCTGGTGTAGCCCCAAATGCGTTGCTGAACAGCCCACCGAGATTCACGCCAGAAAGCGCTACCCTCCTCCAAATCCAGAACCCATGGGTTAGCGCTCACCTCAGATTCATCCGACCCCGGCAGGCTACCGTTACGAGACTGCGGTGCGGCAGTCGGCAAGCCGGGAGACACCATACCGCGCGAACGCTGATACCTATACAGGAACGCCGCCGTCGAATAATTGTGCATGTTCATCTCCGGGTGGAAATTCCCATCCGCCCAACCGAACGTAATGCCCTTCTGGCGAGCCCAAATATACGCCGCGTAGTCCGGATCATCCGGAGCGATATCTCCATAAGGGCTCGTCGCCGGAAGCTCAACCTTCGGGGAACCCGCCAGACGGTACAGCGCCACCGTCACATCGCGGCGCGTCATATCGCGTCCCTCACTCAAAGAAGAAAACTCAGGAAGAACCTGACGGCGCTTAAACCATGCCCAGGCGGCGTTGACCTCCTTATTCTTCGTAAACTGCAGCTGTAGATCCTTCGAAGTAAGCTGCTCAACCGACTCAACCGTACCGTCCTTGCCGGTAGTCACCTTTTCCAAGAAGAGCCTGTACGAGCCGTCATAATTCAGCGGCGCACCGGGGACGTTCAGCTTCTCATCCACCGTGCCGTCATGGATGCTCTCAGCAGCAATCTCCTGCACCAGCGCCTTCTGACCGGTCAGATGTCCCTGCTCATCAACATGCTGCACCGAGAAACGGTAAGAGACCCCAGGCTGCTTCTTCAAGCCGACGGCGCGTACCTGAAGGATATTTTCCTCATCATAGGGGCTCACCGTCGTAGCCTTCAGATACATCTCAGGGCTTGCCGATTCCTTATTAAGCGAACGTACCGGAATGAAATCTGCAACATCATTCAGCAACTCACCGGGGTACGTCTCATCCTCCGGACGGTCTTTACCGTAGAAACCAATCTTATAGACCTTACCCGGCTTAAGCGTTCCCCCAGGAATCGTAATAGACGTCTTAAAATGCCAATTCAGGAAATGAAAGCGTTCTCCACTAAGAGAAGCCGGGTACGGAATCCGAGTGGTGAATTCGGGTTCGCCTACAATCTTTCCGGTCTTCGGGTCGACTTCATAAAAGGCCAGAAGCGCCGGACCGTCCTTGCCCTCTCGACTACCGCTCGTAAGGATATGGAACCCCTCAAGCGTCAGAGTCGTATCCTTCCACGGGTCATCAATCGCGGGCACACTGAAAATGTACGTCGTCTCAGTCGGCTTAGGGTCCTGCACAACATTAATAGGTGCACGCGCTACAAAACGGAATTCGGACGGCCAAAAATCCTCCCGGTGGCCCTTCTTGTGGTACGTCAGAATGACGTCGAAAAGAGTGCCTTCGTTAGCCTCAATAATGTACGGCCCAATATTGAGGAAGAAGGTGTAGCTCCCGTCTGGGTTTTCTACCATCTGCTTCGGGTTGGGGTCACGGTCAAAGAGGTAGCCAAAGTAGGCATATCCGTCAATGCGGGCATGCGCGGCTTTGAAGTACGAAGAACCGCGATCAACCAGAGAAAATTCGTAGAATTCGTAATTCTGACGGAATTCAGCACTGAGCGGAGGCGTCGTCAGCGTGACGGTGCCTCCTCGAGTAATGTTGAGAGTCTCGGGAGAGACTGTAAACCCTTCCATTTCAGGATGGCGAGATTCATCTACCTCCGGAAGCGAATACGTGGGTTCGTCAGCATCTTCTTGAGTTGCAGCGGGGGAGGCGGGGGTCGCCTGTGCCGGTTGTGCCTGCTGCTCAGGTGCTGCCTGGGTCGGTGTTGCGAGTGCCGCCGGGGTGACGCCGGCAAGCGGGCTCAAACCCAGCAGCAGGGAAAGGCTGAGCGCGCGGGCGCTCGCGGGGTGGCGCTGGGTATCGGAGTGGCGCGGGGCACCTCGTGGGGCGAAGAATGAAGACATCATTATCCCATCTACAAAAACTGTACGGTGAGTGAAGCGAGCGAGTAGACGAAGAGAGTGAAGAAGTCGAGCGGATAAAGCGTGAAAAGAAAACCCCGGGCAGGGGAGAAGAACCCCCGTAAAGCCTCGTGTCGGGCACAAGAACTCGCAGGGGCAGGGAAGAAAAACAGAAGCAGCACCGGTGGACTGAAAGCCGAACTACGTCGAGCATCCCAGCCCACCGGTTACCACGACCGGGCGCTACCTGAGGTGGCTGCCACCGTGCTCCATGCGGTACAGCATCAACGCCAAATCATGAGAGGAAACGAAAGACTTATCAAAGTCCTCATAGGCGTATTCCCCGTCAACGCGGTAACCCCACATGCGGTGATCAACAGCCCACTGAGCCTCACGCCAAAAAGCGCTACCCTGACGAACCTTATGCTGCCAGCCACCAGCACTCCGGGGTGCGTCATTATTGCCCGGCGCATCCTGAGTGCCCGGCACAGACGAACTACGCGGCAGCGAGGCAGAGGTCGGCACCTTCGGCGTGACCTGACCCATCGCCTTCTGGTACCTGTACAGGAACGCCACCGTCGACGGGGTCGAAAGCTTCGACTCCGGATGGAACTTGCCGTCCGCCCAACCGAAGGTAATACCCTTCTGACGAGCCCAAATGTACGCGGCGTAGTCCGGGTCGGTTGGCGCCACATCCGCGTAAGGGCTGGTTGCCGGCAGCTCAACCTTTGGGGAACCCGCCAGGCGGTACAGCGCCACCGTCACATCACGGCGCGTCATATCGTTATGCCCGGACTGCGGCGAAGGACCAGGCAAAATCTCACGATCAGCAAACCAGCGTTCAGCTGCCTGCAACTCATCCTCACGCGTCAGCTTCAGAGGAATATCCTCGACATCAAGCTGCTCCACCGACTCGCCGGCACCATCCTTACCGGGGGTGACCTTCTCCAAGACCAGGCGATACGAACCCGAATAGTTCAGCTGCTGAGCGATCGTCAGGTTCAGTTCCGCCCTGCCATCCTTGATGCGCTCAGCGGGAATCGCCCGCTGGAACACCGTCTGACCGGTCAAATGACCCTGCTCATCAACATGCTGCACCGA
>CALGXU010000166.1 GCA_937935205.1 uncultured Rothia sp. | reverse complement strand
CCGCCTCTACCTGCACGCGTGGTGCCGCGCCAGCGAGGCACGCCACCTCGCCACGCTGTCTGAGAGCCCTGCCGTTGAGAACGTGAAGCCCGCGAGCGCGGCGGGGGAGAAGGCCGCTTCCGCCGGCGCTGAGCCCACCCCCGTCGAACCCGTCTTCTGGCGCAACTTCCGCCTCACCCGCATCAGCAGCTACGCGCCCGCAGGCGAAGCACAAGCCCACTACATCGGCCCCAACCACGACAGCACCGTCAACGACTGGCACGCCAAGCAGCACAAAACCACCACCAACCCCAGTGTCGAGCTGCGCATCCACCCCACCGACCACACCCCCGGCGGTGAAACCCTCGAAAACCTCACCGCAACCTACAAGCGCCGTAGCGCCGAGCACGCCCGAAAAGGTACCAAAACCACCCACGTCCGCGTGCACTACAACAACATCGCCGGAGCTGGCGATAAGAACATCCTCGACACCGTCATCGCGCACCGAGGTGCCCTCGAACTGGTTGGTCCCGCGCACCTGCGTGCGGCACTACTTGACCAGCTGCAAACCCTTAGGGCGAGCAGCCGCAACGGTGCGCCCGCAAGTGTTCCCACAGATGTGCCCGCAGAAAAATAGAACTTCACCCACTAGCAAAAACACCCTAAAAACCCATCTAAGGCGCCAAAACACTAACCTAAAACTTGTATAATGGTGCTCATGTCTTGGTGGTTCTGGATTTTGCTATGGGGCGCGCTCATCATCTGCTCGCTCCTGTATTTGGCATGGTTCACCTACAAAGCACTCACTCGCGGTTTCACACTCCTTGACGAAACCGTAACCTGGGTCGAGTCAATCGAGGGACAATTCGACGCAGCGCAAGCGAACGCAAGCCGAAAACTCCCGCGAGACACCACCCTCGGGGTATTCACACCCATCACTGAGGCATACAATAACTACGAACAAGGTAAGCAGACACGCAGGTCTGAGCGGATCAAGCGACGGGTCTCCCGACGAGATCGACTCGGCCAACCTCAAAACATCGGAGACCTGCTCTAACAGAAAGGCACACCACCATGGGCCAGATTTTCAGCCACCCCGCGACCATCATCGTCGTTATCCTCCTGATCGTCCTGCTCTTCGGCGCACCCAAGCTGCCCGGTATGGCACGCAGCCTCGGTCAGTCCATGCGCATCTTCAAGACCGAAGTTGAGGGCCTGAAGAACGACTCCAAGAAGGACCCCCGCGAGAAGGACGGCGAAGAGGTCGTCACCGCTGAGGTCGTAGACAACGGCAAGGACGGCAAGACCGAAACCAAGTAACGGTCCCGCCACCGACGCACCAAACCCGTGCCAGCCCACCGGCCGGCACGGGTTTTGCGGCACCACCCCATAAACACCCCACCAGACCCCCTCAGCCGAATCACACACGGCACCGACACCCAGAGGACACCACGTGGCAACACCCGACCAGGACGTGCGCAACCGCAAAATCAATCCTGAAGCACGCATGGAACTCAAGGAACACCTGCGCGAATTCCGCGACCGCCTCATCAAAGCGGCTATCGCAACCGTCATCGCAGCCATCATCGGTACGGTCTTCCTCTACCAGCCTTTCATCGAAATGATTTCTGTGCCCCTGCAGCAGATCAACGCAGAAACCGGCCGCAGAGCAAACCTGAACTTCGGTAGCGTCGCATCTCCTTTCGACCAGCTGCTTAAGGTCGGTATGTACATCGGCTTGGTGATCGCCTCTCCCGTCTGGCTTTACCAGGCGCTGCGATTCCTGCTGCCGGCACTGCACACCAAGGAGAAGAAGTATCTCTTCGGCTTCCTCACCGCATCTATTTTCGCGTTTGGTTGCGGTGTCGCCATTTCGTACTTCACCCTTCCCGGCGTGGTCTACGCGCTGCTGAAGTTCACCCCCGTCAACGAAAGTAACTACATTGACGCGGGCGTGTACATCTCCTTCATCCTGAAGTTCGTCGTCACCTTCTCCTGCGCCTTCATCAT
>CALGXU010000165.1 GCA_937935205.1 uncultured Rothia sp. | reverse complement strand
TTACGCACTCTTTCAAGGATGGCTGCTTCTAAGCCAACCTCCTGGTTGTCTAAGCAACTCCACATCCTTTCCCACTTAGCACACGCTTAGGGGCCTTAGTTGGTGGTCTGGGCTGTTTCCCTCTCGACAATGAAGCTTATCCCCCACTGTCTCACTGCTACGCTCTCACTTACCGGCATTCGGAGTTTAGCTGACGTCAGTAACCCGTGAAGGCCCATCGGCCATCCAGTAGCTCTACCTCCGGCAAGAAACACGTAACGCTGCACCTAAATGCATTTCGGGGAGAACCAGCTATCACAGAGTTTGATTGGCCTTTCACCCCTATCCACAGCTCATCCCCTCCATTTTCAACTGAAGTGGGTTCGGTCCTCCACGACGTCTTACCGTCGCTTCAACCTGGCCATGGATAGATCACTCCGCTTCGGGTCTAGGTCATGCCACTCAAACGCCCTATTCAGACTCGCTTTCGCTACGGATACCCCACACGGGTTAACCTCGCGACATAACACTAACTCGCAGGCTCATTCTTCAAAAGGCACGCTGTCACCCCAAAAGGCTCCAACGGCTTGTAAGCACACGGTTTCAGGTACTATTTCACTCCCCTCCCGGGGTACTTTTCACCATTCCCTCACGGTACTGATTCACTATCGGTCATTAAGAAGTATTTAGACTTACCAGGTGGTCCTGGCAGATTCACACGAGATTCCACGAGCCCCGTGCTACTCGGGTGGCCACACCACGGACAGAACAATTTCGATTACGGGACTCTCACCCTCTACGGCCGACCATTCCAAGTCGTTCACCTACCATCCTGAACATCATGCCGGCAGCCAGTTAGAACTGCCACTGTGACTCCCACAACCCCCATGATGCAACGCCTAACCGCTATCACACACCACAGGTTTAGTCTCTTCCGCTTTCGCTCGCCACTACTCACAGAATCATTACTTTATTTTCTCTTCCTGCGGGTACTGAGATGTTTCACTTCCCCGCGTTCCCCCCAACCAGCCTATACATTCAGCTGGCGGTAACTCACCATGAAGATGAGCCAGGTTTCCCCATTCGGAAATCCTCGGATCAACGCCCAGTTATCGGCTCCCCGAGGCTTATCGCAGATTCACACGTCCTTCATCGGCTCTTAATGCCAAGGCATCCACCGTGTGCCCTTAATAACTTACACACAATCAAGAAAAATAAGAATCTAAAATCAACAATCAAACCAACAC
>CALGXU010000164.1 GCA_937935205.1 uncultured Rothia sp. | reverse complement strand
GGAATTTCGCTACCTTAGGACCGTTATAGTTACGGCCGCCGTTCACTGGGGCTTCGGTTCAATGCTTCGACTTGCGTCTGACAAATCCCCTTGACCTTCCAGCACCGGGCAGGTGTCACCCCCTATACTTCGTCTTGCGACTTCGCAGAGAGCTATGTTTTAGTTAAACAGTTGCTAGGGCCTATTCACTGCGGCTCTTTCGAGCACCCCTTATTGCTAACGTACGGGGTCAATTTGCCGAGTTCCTTGGCAACAGTTCTCTCGCTCACCTTAGGCTACTCGCCTCAACCACCTGTGTCGGTTTTGGTACGGGCCGCTAGTAAATTATCGCTAGAAGCTTTTCTTGAGACCTGGTATCACCCTCTTCACTACTTGCTCGCGCGTTCGCTTGAGTCAAGCCTTTGAGTATCTAGCGCGGATTTGCCTACGCCACTCTCCTGCTTGCCTTGCCCAATCCATTAAGGACTTGGGTTAACCCTATCTGTCACTCCATCACTTTACTCGCGGGTGCAGGAATATCAACCTGCTGTCCATCGACTACGCCTTTCGGCCTGGCCTTAGGTCCCGACTTACCCAGGGCGGACGAACCTTCCCCTGGAAACCTTGGTTGTTCGGTGTGTGGGATTCTCACCCACATCTCGCTACTCACACCGGCATTCTCACTTCCATACGCTCCAGCACTCCTTACGGTATACCTTCAATGCTGTATGGAACGCTCCCCTACCACTTATACCTAAGTATAAATCCATAGATTCGGTATTACGCTTAGCCCCGGTTAATTTTCGGCGCAGAGATACTCGACTAGTGAGCTGTTACGCACTCTTTCAAGGATGGCTGCTTCTAAGCCAACCTCCTAGCTGTTTGCGCGTCTCCACATCCTTTTCCACTTAGCGTAAATTTTGGGACCTTATCTGATGATCTGGGCTGTTTCCCTTTTGACCATGGACCTTATCACCCACAGTCTGACTGCTGAATATTCTTGCCCGGCATTCGGAGTTTGATATCATTTGGTACGGCGAGATGCCGCCCGCATGATTTCAGTGCTCTACCTCCGGGTAGATTCGTTCAACGCTAGCCCTAAAGCTATTTCGGGGAGAACCAGCTATCGCCGTGTTCGATTGGAATTTCTCCGCTAATCACAAGTCATCCGCCAACTTTTCAACGGGGGTCGGTTCGGTCCTCCAGCTGGATTCACCCAGCCTTCAACCTGCTCATGACTAGATCACTACGGCTTCGGGTCTATCTCTACATACTTGTCACCCTATTAAGATTCGCTTTCGCTACGGCTCCGCATTGTCTGCTTAACCTCGCATGCAAAGATAACTCGCCGGTTCATTCTACAAAAGGCACGCCATCACACCTTAATGTGCTCTGACTTTTTGTAAGCATACGGTTTCAGGATCTATTTCACTCCGCTCCCGCGGTTCTTTTCATCTTTCCCTCATGGTACTGGTTCACTATCGGTCATATAGGAGTATTTAGCCTTACCGGATGGTCCCGGTTGATTCCGTCAGAGTTTCACGTGCTCCGACGTACTCAGGATACCACTCGCGTGAATCGAGATTTCGCCTACAGGGCTTGCACCTTCTGCGGCTGGCCTTTCAATGCCATTCGACTATCTCTTTTCAATCACTTGTCGTGGTCCTACTACCCCAGCTCTTTGCTGGTTTGGGCTGCTCCGATTTCGCTCGCCACTACTCTCGGAATCATTGTTATTTTCTTCTCCTCCAGGTACTAAGATGTTTCAATTCCCTGGGTTGCCTTCTCTTAAGTTATGTATTGGCTTAAGGATGATAAAGCTTTTCAACTTTATCGGGTTTCCCCATTCGGATACCCCCGGATCGTTGCCTGTGTACGACTCCCCGAGGCGTTTCGCCGTTATCTGCGTCCTTCTTCTGCTCTATATGCCAAGACATCCACCGTACGCTCTTACTAATTTAATCACTTATATACGTTTATGCTTTACGAGAACTGTTAACTATTTCGTTTTAGACTTTTTTAGTTAATCTTGTTATCACAACTTTTCGAAAAAGACCTATCTATTGTCTTCTTCTGTTATTCAGTTTTCAAAGAACAGTCGCTTCCTTCTGAGTTACCTCTTTCGAGATCCCTCAAAACTAAACAGGTAATAAAACTTCTTAAACAACTTTTTACTTCACATCTTTCTCCTTAGAAAGGAGGTGATCCATCCCCACGTTCTCGTAGGGATACCTTGTTACGACTTAACCCCAATCATTAACCCTACCTTAGACGGCTCCTTCTTTACAGTTAGGCCACCGGTTTTGGGTATTGTTAACTTTCGTGGTTTGACGGGCGGTGTGTGCAAACCTCGAGAACGTATTCACCGTAGCGTTCTGATCTACGATTACTAGCGATTCCGACTTCATGAAGTCGAGTTGCAGACTTCAATCCGAACTGAGATTGTATTTAAGGATTTGCCTAAAATCACTTTCTAGCATCCTTTTGTTACAACCATTGTATCACGTTTGTAGCCCAGGCCATAAGGGGCATGATGATTTGACGTCATTCCCACCTTCCTCCAGTTTATCACTGGCAGTCTCACTATAGTGCCCAACTGAATGATGGCAAATAGCAATAAGAGTTGCGCTCGTTGCAGGACTTAACCTAACATCTCACGACACGAGCTGACGACAACCATGCACCACCTGTATCCCTGATAACCTCCGCGTCCATTTCTGGTGCATTGCAAGGTATGTCAAGGCCTGGTAAGGTTCATCGCGTATCAACGAATTAAACAACATGATCCACCGCTTGTGCGAGGTCCCGCCAATTCCTTTGAGTTTTATACTTGCGTACGTACTACTCAGGCGGAGCACTTATCGCGTTAACTTGAAAGCCGAATAACTCCGACTTTTAGTGCTCATCGTTTACGGCGTGGACTACCAGGGTATCTAATCCTGTTTGCTCCCCACGCTTTCGTGCCTCAGCGTCAGTGAAGACCCAGCAAGCCGCCTTCGCCTCTGGTGTTCTGCCATATATTTACGCATTTTACCGCTACACATGGAATTCCACTTGCCTCTATCTTACTCTAGTGTGCCAGTTTTCAAAGCGATATAGGGTTGAGCCCTACGATTAAACCTTGAACTTAACACACCGCCTACGCACCCTTTACGCCCAATTATTCCGGATAACGCTCGTCCCCTATGTATTACCGCGGCTGCTGGCACATAGTTAGCCGGGACTTATTCATTAAATAACGTCACTTATAAATCATTGCCTATTTATATCATTCTTCTTTAATAAAAGAGTTTTACATACCGAAGTATTTCATCACTC
>CALGXU010000163.1 GCA_937935205.1 uncultured Rothia sp. | reverse complement strand
GCTGGCGTACAAGTCTCGTCCTGCAGTTCGCGATGCTGTGTCGAAGGCGAAGGCGAAGATTCAGTCTTTCCGCTCTCGCTAACGTGTGCCAGTAACGGAGACAAACATAAGAAGCCGCCCCCGACCGAGTGATTCGGTCGGGGGCGGCTCCTTATGTTTTTTTGGGGGGGGGCTACCTCAAAGGCTTAGGCTTCGCCGGGGCTCTTGGTGTGCGAGAGGATCTCGCGCAGGCGGGAGAGGCGGTGCTCTGCCTCAACGGTACGGACGGTGCCGGAGGAGGAACGCATGACCAGCGACTGGGTGGTCACAACGTTCTTGCTGTAGCGAACGCCGCGCAGCAGCTTGCCGTCGGTGATACCGGTTGCGGCGAAGAAGCAGTTGTCGCTGGTGACCAGGTCGTTGGTGGTCAGGATGCGGTCGAGGTCGTGGCCGGCTTCCAGTGCCTTCTCACGCTCTGCGTCGTCGGTCGGTGCCAGGCGGCCCTGGATGATGCCGCCGGTTGCCTTGATAGCACACGCTGCGACAACGCCTTCGGGGGTGCCGCCGGTGCCGAGCATCAGGTCCACGCCGGTGTTCTCGCGGCAGGCTGCGATAGCGCCTGCAACGTCACCGTCGAGGATGATGCGGGTACGAGCGCCTGCCTCACGGATTTCCTGGATCAGCTTGGCGTGGCGGGGGCGGTCCAGCACGCAGACGGTCAGCTCGCTGACCTTCTTGCCCTTAGCCTTAGCGACCAGGTGCAGGTTCTGCTTGACGGGCAGGCGCAGGTCGACGAACTCTGCGGCTTCGGGGCCGGTGACCAGCTTCTCCATGTAGAACACTGCGGAGGGGTCGAACATGGTGCCGCCGTCAGCAACAGCGATGACGGACAGTGCGTTGTCCATACCGAGTGCGGTCAGGCGGGTGCCGTCGATGGGGTCCACAGCCACGTCGAGGGAGGGGCCGGAGCCGTCGCCGACGTTCTCGCCGTTGTACAGCATGGGGGCCTGGTCCTTTTCGCCTTCACCGATGACAACGGTGCCGTTGAAGCTGACGGTGGAGAGGCGGTAGCGCATTGCGTCTACGGCTGCACCATCTGCGAGGTTCTTTTCGCCTGCGCCAACCCAGGGGCCTGCAGCAATTGCTGCTGCTTCGGTCGCGCGGACCAGTTCCATTGCGAGGTTGCGATCGCCGTGATTGTTGTTCGTAGTCATAGACTCACCTTCGAGATTTCTGAATACACTGTCGGCTGGCTGGTTCTTTCCAGCACGAAGTCGCCGACGCAGTAGTGCTCCTTTCAGGATAGCGCGCGGGCGCTTCGTTTTTCTTGTTCTGAACGAGTTTGCGTGCGTGTTGACTTTAAGGTGAGCAGATGCGGCAAATCGGTGAGGGCTGCGTCTCTCTTCACATTGTTTTTGCGTCATTGGGCATCAAGATTGGGGGTGTGAAGGCGCGCCACACTAGCTATTTTTCGCATTTTTAAGGCATATTTGAGGTAGGTTCTTTCTCCGGGATAAGAAACAGTATTCTCATATATTCACTTCCAGTTCAATTTCTTGTATAATTGGTA
>CALGXU010000162.1 GCA_937935205.1 uncultured Rothia sp. | reverse complement strand
AGAAGGTGTTGTCGATAATGCCGGTGTAATCCTGCGAGTCCTCCGCGGCGCGGCGGCCAAAGTAGCGTGCCGAGGTTTCATCAATAACGGGCAGCACCGAACGGGACACCGAAACACGCGGAACACCCGAATTACCCGCCTTCACCCACTCGGAGCGGAAGAGGCGAATCTGCTGCGCCTGCTGCTGATCGAAGGGAATGCCCTTATCTTCCAGCATCAGGGTTGACGACATCAGGTTCAGGCCCTTCTGCGCGGTCCACACGGCGGTGCTATCACTGCCTGCACCCCACCAGATGCGGTCGCGCAGACCCGGCGACTGCGGCTGAATGGGGGCGTACTTGCCCGCCATGCGAGCGCTGGGCGCCATGCCCTCACCCTCAATTGCCTTGAGGAAAATATCGAGGTGGCGGCGCGCCATATCGCCCTCGTCTTCGCCTTCTGCCGGGTAGTAGCCGAAGCTCTCAAAGCCGCGAATGACGGACTCGGGCGAACCGCGGGAGACACCCAGCTGCAGTCGGCCCGCCGCGATGAGGTCTGCCATGGCGGCAAGTTCTGCCATGTAGAGCGGGTTTTCGTAGCGCATGTCAATCACGCCGGTGCCGAGCTCGATGCGTTCGGTCTTAGCGGCGATTGCGGAGAGCAGCGGGTAAGGGGTCGCCTGCTGCTGGTCGAAGTGGTGCACGCGGAAGAACGCGCCGTCCAGTCCGATGTCTTCGGCGCCTACAGCAAGGTCGATTGCCTGGTGCAGGGATTCTGCGGCGGAGGGTACGCGCGAGCCGGGGACCTCAGCCCAGTGGCCGAAGGAGAGGAAGCCGAGCTTCTTCTCGTCGCCGCGCATGGGCTCGAGGTGGCTGATGCGGATGGATTCGTCGATCTGCGGGGTGCCGGAGTTATTAGGGGTGTTCATGGTTTTTTCCTTTGCGGGTTGCGCCCGGCCTCTTCTACTACCGGGCTGATGGTTTAAGTCTAAACCCAAATACTTTACATGTCAAGTATTTTATTTCGGAATGTTACGCGAGAGCCCCCACTCCCCCGACCTCACGGCGCGCCCACCCACCCGGAACACAAATACTGGCGAAAATATAGGCGCAAAGTATGGGCGCAAAAGGGCACAGAAAAGCCCGGCAGTACGAACACATCGCGCCACCGGGCTTCTAATCAACAGCTAAAACTGTAGCCATAACAGCAGAAACAAACCGCCCTAGGAACGCTTCGCCAACGGAACCCACAGCTCCATGCGGTAATCAGCCGCCTGCATATCGCCGCGACCGTACACCTCAAGACCACCCACCGGGCGGTACTGCGGATTCTTCGCGAAGAACGCCTCCTCAAAGCTCGCAAAGCCAGCCGGAATGGACTCCGAAATCGGGCCGGTCACCTCAACCACCGCATAGGTGCTCGCAGGCAACTCCAGCACGCCCAGGCCAAGCTTCGCCGCGCTCGCCGGCTCCGATACCAGGAAGCCCGCCGTGTAGCGGACCTGCCCCTTCGGGTTCGGCTGAGTGCACACGCCCAGGTACTGGGTCACCTTCAGAACATCCAGCATCGCCGGGGACGCCTTCTGATTCAGCTCATCCCACAGCGAGGAGAAGTCGCCGTCCAGGGGGAACACCTGCGAAACGCCGGCAACGACCATTGCCGGGTGCTCCTCAATGCGAGGTTCAGAGATCTGAACCGCGCCGCCCTTAGCGGTTGCCATTAGGCGTTCGCCTCAGCTGCTTCGCGGTCCACCGAGCATTCGGGCACGCAGTGGCGCTTCGCGTCATTAGCTGCGCACTCGGGGCAGAGCAGAACCAGCTCGCGGCAGGATTCGTTAGAGCAGTTCTCGAACTTGTTCGAGGGGGCGCCGCACTGTTCGCACTTGCCGATGGTGACGGTGTCCGGGGTGAACTCCATGTGCATGCGCTTGTCGAAGACGTAGAGCGAGCCCTCCCAGAGTTCCTTGTCGCCGTACTTCTCGCCGTAACGCACGATGCCGCCGTCGATCTGGTAGATCTCCTTGAAGCCGCGGTTCTTCATCAGCGCGGAGAGAATCTCGCAACGAATACCGCCGGTGCAGTAGGTGACAACCGGCTTGTCCTTAATGTGATTGTACTTGCCGGACTCAATCTCGCGGATGAAGTCGTGGGTGGTGCGCACGTCGGGAACGATAGCGTTCTTGAACTTGCCGATCTTCGCCTCGAACGCGTTACGGCCGTCGAAGAAGACCACTTCGTCGCCGCGCTCTTCAACAAGCTTGTTGACCTCTTCAGGCTTCAGGTGCACGCCGCCGCCAACGACGCCGTTCTCGTCCACCTGCAGCTCGTCGGGAGCACCGAAAGCCACAATCTCGTCGCGTGCCTTCACGGACAGGCGGGGGAAGTCCTCCGCGCCGCCCTCGGACCACTTGAACTCCATGTTCTTGAAGCCGGGGTACTTGCGGGTTTCCTTGGTGTACGCCTTGACCGCGTTGATTTCGCCGCCGAGGGTGCCGTTAATGCCGTGCTTGGAAATGAGGATGCGCCCGCGCAGGCCGAGCTTCTCACAGAGGGCACGCTGCCAGAGCATGACCGCCTGTGGGTCGGCGATGGGGGCGAACTGGTAATACAGAATAATCTTATTTTGAGCCACGAAACTATTTTATCGTCATATACGTCTAAAGCATGCAAATTTTTTGATATGTGCGCGCTGACTACGGGGTCGGCGACGTTGGAGGCGGGACTGGGGTAGCGCCAGGGAGGGGTTAGGCTCGGGGTCTGGCACGGGGTTTAGCTCAGGGCCGAGGCAGGATTCGGGCGGATTCGGAGCCGGCGCTCAGGGCAGCGCGTGACCGACGCAGGTCGGACTGTAGCCCGCCACTCTACAATGGAACCCATGCCGCACAGCACCCCTTCACAGAACGCCAACCAGCACCCCGAACAGCACCCCGCGCAGATGCAGGGGCAGGCCGCGGCGCGCCCAAAAACGCTACGCTACCGCGAACTGCCAGCGAGCGCACAGCAGGTGTTGGCATCCCTACTGCCGGAGGCGGAACGCACCGGAACCCTGCCCGAGCAGGTGACCCATATTCACACCATTGCCGCCAGGGAGGCGAGCTACGCGCCGTGGCCGCAGTGGTTGCATCCGCGTGTGGTGGAGGCTTTTGAATCGCTCGGCATTGCCGAGCCCTACGCCCACCAGGTGCAGGCGGCGAACGCCGCCCATGCGGGTCTTGATGCGGCGCTGGCGGCGAGTGCGGCGCGCTACGGCTGGCAGGCGGGGCGCATCGAAGCTGAGCGCATTGAGGCGGGGCGTATCGAGGGGTCGGCGAAGGCTCCCGCGCACGCCGAAGACGCGAAGAGTACCGGCAGCGGCGGGCACGTGATCGTGGCGACGGGTACCGCCTCGGGCAAGACCCTGAGCTACCTGATGCCCACCCTGGACGCTATTTATCGCGCATCGTGCAGTGAGCCGGTGAGCTCAACCTCCGCGTATTCAGGGGCGGAAAACTTCAATAATAGAGCGAACGTTCTCTACATTTCACCGGCGAAGGCGCTCTCCGCAGACCAGCTCACCGCCCTCATCTCCTACAACCTGCCCGGACTCCACGCGGCAAGCTACGACGGCGACACCCCCACCGGCGAACGCCGCTGGATCCGCGAACACGCCAACTTCATCCTCACCACCCCGGACATGCTCAACTACTCAATCCTGAGCAACCACCGGCAGTGGGCATCCTTCCTGCGCGGACTGCGCTACGTGGTGCTCGACGAGGCGCACAGCTACCGCGGCGTTTTCGGCGCGCACATCGCCAACCTGCTGCGCCGCCTGCGCCGCGTCTGCGCGCTCTACCGCACCGTGCCCGTGTTCTACGGCGCCTCCGCGACCAGCTCCAACCCGGTCGAGTCTTTCTCCAAGCTCATTGGCGTGCCGCAGCAGGCGGTCACCGCCATTACCGAGTCCACCTCGGCGCGCGGTGAAACCACCGTCGCGCTCTGGGAGCCCGAATTCATGCCGCCCAAGGCGCACGATCAGCTCGCCAAGGGTGCCCGCAGCACCCAGCAGCAGGCGGTCCAGTCCAAGGCGGAGCAGGAGGCGCCGCGCCGCGTCTCCCCCGTAGAGCAGGGCGCGCAAATGCTCACCGACCTGGTGCTTTCCCGCACCCGCTCGCTGGTTTTCGCCGGTTCGCGCCGCAGCGTAGAAATCCTCTCGCAGAAGACCCAACGCTACCTCGACGAGGTGGAGGCGGGCCTCGCCCACCGCGTCGCCGCATACCGCGCCGGGTACACCCCCGAAGAGCGCCGCGAACTCGAACGCAAACTCCGCAACGGCGAACTGCTCGGCCTGGCGAGCACCTCCGCACTGGAGCTGGGCATCGATATCTCCGGGCTGGACGCCGTACTCGTGGCGGGCTGGCCGGGTACCCACGCCTCCTTCATGCAGCGCGTGGGCCGTGCAGGTCGAAGCGGTCAGGACGCGCTCGCCGTGCTCATTGCCGACGACAACCCGCTCGACACCTACCTGGTACACCACCCGGAGGCGATTTTCGGGCAGGAGGTTGAGGCGACCGTTTTCGACCCGACGAACCCGTACGTGCTCTCCCCGCAGCTGTGCGCCGCCGCGCAGGAGGCGCCCATCCGCACCGAAGAGCTGAGCCTCTTCGGGCCGCATACCGCCGCTCTACTGGATCGGCTGGTGCAGCAGGGGTACCTGCGTCGCCGCCCGGACGGCTGGTATTGGACGCACGCCGAATCAGCCGCCGACCTGGTCGATATCCGCGGCACCGGCGGCGGCCCCTACCAGCTCATCGACGCCGAAGACGGCACCCTCGTTGGCACCATGGACGCCGCGCACGCCATGAGCCAGGGGCACCCGGGCGCAATCTACATTCACCAGAATGCGCAGTACGTGGTCGAGTCCCTCAGCGAGGGCGAGCGCGTGATTCTGCTCAGCCGCGTCTACCCGGACTACTACACGCGCGCCATTGAGAGCACCGAGGTGCGTATTCTGGCGGAGCGTGCACGGGTTAGTTACGGTGCGCAAAACACCGCTAGGGATGCGGTTCCCGGCGAGCCTGTTCCCGGTGTGCCTGCTCCTGGCGAGTCAGCTCCCGAAGCCGACGCACAGCAGCTCGCCCCGCTCACCATGCACCGCGGGCAGGTTCAGGTCACCGACCAGGTCACCGGCTACCGGCGATTCTCCGTCTACGGCGGCGAATACCTAGGCGAAGAGGCGCAACCCATGCCGCCGGAAGTGCTCATGACCGAGGCGGTCTGGTTCACCTTCGAACCCAGCTACCTGTTCGGCGCGGGCGTGACCGAAGAGGACGGCCCCGGCACCCTGCACGCCGCCGAGCACGCCGCCATCGGACTGCTGCCGCTCATCGCCACCAGCGACCGCTGGGACTTGGGCGGACTCTCCACGCTGCTTCACGTGGACACCGGCAGGCCCACCATTTTCGTCTACGACGCCGCACCCGGCGGTGCCGGCATTAGCGAGCGCGGCTTCAACGCGGTTCAGCAATGGCTGAGCGCCACCCTCGAAGCGATCGAAAGCTGCGGATGCGAAAACGGCTGCCCCTCCTGCGTGCACTCACCCAAGTGCGGCAACCGCAACGAGCCGCTCAGCAAGCACGGCGCGCGGGCGCTACTGACGGCGATGCTGCGAAGCATGGCGGAGGCGTAGGGCGTGCTGGGATGAGAACTCCCGATGAGTGTAAATAGCCTAGTCGGCTAGGTTTTCTGGTTCGGCGGGTTCTCTGATTCTGCGGGGCTTTCTAGCTCGGCTGGGTTCTCTGGCTCGGGAGGTTCCGAGACTGAGTCCTGCTCGGCTTCCAGTTCTTCCTCCAGCTCGGCGACCTCATCGGGGCTCAGCTCCTCCGCATTCTCTGCCGTAGCGTGCTCTTCTTCGGGGTGTTCAGCCCCGGCGCGGGCACGCACCCTCGCCGGGCCCAGCACACCCATGGGTCCTGCGACCGGGACGGCGACCGTCACCTCCACCGTTTCGGGGCGATCCGGGAACGTGCAGGATTCCAGGTGCGCCCCGTGGCGTTCGGCAAGATACGCCGCGACCGCGCACGGATCCCCCTCTGTGAGCCCGCGGTAGGCGTCCGCCGCCGCGAGCGCGCTCAAATCGGCAGCTGCCGAAGCCCTGCGGTTCGCGGACACCACCCCGATGAGCCCGGCAATCACCACGGTCACCACCAGTAGCGCGGCAATAATGGTGAGGGCAAGGACGGTACCGCTACCCTCTTCGGGTTGTTCTTCCGCAGACCGGGCAAGGCCCGAGCTTTTATTCACCATCATTGCCGGTGCTTTCTTCGCCGGTGCTTTCTTCGCTGTCGGTGCCGCCTTCAACGCGGGCGTGGGCATCCGCCCGCAGCACCCAGCCGGTTGCCGAGCCGATCACGCCGGGGGCGGGGCGGCTCACCCGCACATGCACCTGCCGGGTGCGCCCCTCCCCCGCCGCGGCTGCATCATCAGGAGTAACGGAAATCTGCACGCTCTGCGCCGGGTCGATGCGGCTGACGGCGGAGCGAATCTGCGCCTCGGAATCTCCGCGGGCGGCGGCACGTGCGGCCGTTCGTGCGGACTCCTCCACCTTGAGCTGCGCAACCCCCGTGGAGGCGGCACCCAGGCAGAGGGCGAGCACCACCGTCACGGCGGGTAGGGCGACCGCAAATTCGGCGGTAATCACGCCCTCTTCTGCGGGGCTCTTGTGCGGGGTCGAGGGTGCAGGTTCTGCCCCGGCTTTCCCTGCAGGGAAAGCGCGTACCCAAGCACTCAAATTCACATGAGCGTTCATTCTTTATTCCTCCTTTCCGACTTGATTTTTCAAAGAACCTGGCATCTAGAGCAAAACCCTGGGGTGGGTCTCCCAAGACCTTTAGACCAGGGCTTCTAGAGCAGCCCCGTATTGCCCGCAATGGACAGCGCGTTACGCACAATATCCAGGAGCATGGAACGCACCTCATCGGACTTGAGAATCAGCACCAGCAGACCCGCAAAACCGACCGCCGCGAGCATCACAATGCCGTACTCCGCGGTGGAGGCGCCCTCCTCCGGATCGCCCGCAGGGGCGTACTCTTCGAGCGTCTTTTCGTCACCCTCAGCGGGTACATATTCGGCACAACCGGGCGCATGCTCGCCCAGGCTGCGGCAGGTGGTGCCGCATTCGTCCAGGGTGCAGCCCTCGGCGAGCGCGCGGGCAATGGTCAACGCCTGGTCGGGACTCAGACGATCCGTGTTCATATCGATCTCCATTTCGGCGGGGTCAATCCTGGGGCCGGTGTGGTTCAGCTCAGCGCCGGCGGAAAGTTCAGCATCGATGGAAAGCTTGGTGTCGGTGAAGAGCCCGGTATCGCTGAAAAGCTCGGGGCATTCTTCACGCAGCTGCTTCATGGTGGTTGCGATGGCAACAGACAGCGGCACGGGGCCCAGAATGGTCTGCGCTTCTGCACCGGGTGCGGCGGGCTGAATTTCGCTCGGAATGCCACCCGGAGCACCGACCGTGGCGTTTACCGGAGTATCGGCAGTGTGCAGGTCGTGGCGGATTGCTTCGCAGAGGGTGTTCGTCATTGGTTTTCCTTTCCTTGTGCCCCGGTCATTCGGGGCGGGGTGGGTGCTCATCCGCGTTCACAGCAGATGGGCGAGGGTCTAAACTTTTCAGCATTTCAGCTAGTCAGCAGTGCTTATGTACGCGGTTCTTTACCCGGTCAGCGTGGGTAGTAGCGAAATGAGGATGGGCACAATGCCCAAACAAATAAAGGCGGGTAGCGAGCACAGCCCGAGGGGCACCACGAGCGCTACGGAGAGCTTTCCGGCGGCGCGTTCCGCCGCGCGGCGCTCGCTGAGGCGGTGCGCGTCGGCGAGGGAGAGTAGCAGCGCGGTGCTCGGTGCGCCGCCCGTATAGGCGGGGGCGAGTGCATCCCGCAGCTCACCGAAGGTTCCCGCCGCGGAGCCCGACCAGGCGTTCCCCCAGCCGCTGCCCATCTGTAGGCGCTGGCAGACCGTGTGCAGGGCTCGGCTGTTGAGTGCCTCGGCGAGGGTTCCCAGGGCGGCGAGCGGTGCAAGCCCGGCTCTCAACTGCGCGGCGAGTAGTTCCAGCACGAGGGCGGTATCAACGGGCACGGCGCCTGCTGGCGAGGCAGGCTTTTCCGCCTCAGATTCAGCATTTGCCGCCCGCACGCTCTCCACCTCCGCCCGATGCACGAGCGCAGCGGTCCAGCGGCGCCCGGCGAGGGCGAGCCCCAGCCCGAGCAAACCGGTGAGCACCCCGAGAATGGAGCCGGTCAGCACGCCCACCGGATCGCTACCCATGAGCACCCCCAACCCGAGGCCGAGCAACGGAAGCCAGGAGAGGATCCTGCCGGTGGCGCGCGGTGCGGCGAGTGCGCTCTGCCTGCCCAGGAGCGCGTCGATGCGCTCTTCGGCGTGCTCAGCGGCGCGTTCCAGGCTCGTGGCGAGCGGCGCGCCGGCGCTCTCGCTCATGCGCAGGCTCAACTGCAGGTCGTGCAGGCGCTCGCGGCTATGCGAGCGCATCCGGGTGCTGTTTTCGAGCAGCTGCGCGCAGGCAAGGTGCGCGGGGGCACCCCAGGAGGTAACCGTGGCGAGAGCCTGCGTGAAGCAGCGAATATCTTCGGCGCACCGCTTCTGCCCGTAGTCTTCGGGAAAAGGCGAAATACCTCGTGCCCGTCGAGCTCGGGCGTTTTTCTTCGCGTGCGTTTTCCCCATACCCGATTGCAGGTTCTCTCCGAACTGCCCGAACTCCCCTATCTGCCCGGAGCCCGAGTCGGCGTGCACCGCCTCCTGCAGGGGGATGCCGGCGCGCAGGTTCAGGGCGAGGGTGCGTAGCATGAGCGGCCACATGCGCATTTCCTCAGCGCTGGCAGGCCCCGCTAGGCGTTCAGCCCAGCGTTCGCGAAGGCTTCCGTTACTCTTCTCGTTCTGCTTCATTGCTTCCTCCTTTCACGTTTTCTACCCCCTATCACGGGAGCTAGTACCCAATTTCAGACCCCACAGAAACACGTCTGACCTGCAGATACTCTTCGCTCCCCTCAACTGCGGGGTGCAGGGAGTAGACGCCCTCGATGCGGCGGCGTCCGTCCCGGTGTTCCAGGTGGATAATGCGTTCAAAAGCCGTCGCTGTATGTAGAGCGACCGTTCTACTATCCAGTCCGGCGAGCGCACCCAGGGCACACAAACGCAGGGGCACCGCCTGCGCACTATTGGCGTGCAGGGTCGTTCCGGCGCCGCGGTGACCGGTATTCATGGCGGTCAGCAGGTGCACCACCTCCGCGCCGCGGCACTCGCCGACCACAAGCCGGTCCGGGCCCATACGCAGCGCCTGCACGATTAGCTCACCCAGCCCGATTTCGCCGGCGCCTTCGGAGTTCGCGGCGCGGGTTTTGAGGGCAATAACCTGCTCATGCTGCGGCGCAAGTTCCGGAGTATCTTCGAGCAGAATGAGGCGCTCCTGCGGCGTGCACAGCCCCAGCAGGGCGTTGAGCAGGGTCGTTTTGCCGGTGCCGGTACCCCCGCTAATCAGGAACCCGCGGCGTTCGGCAATCATGCGGCGCAGGTAGGCGGCGGTCGCCTCATCGCACAGCCCGGCGGCCTGCAGCTGCGCCAGGGTGGGGCGCTCGCGGGCGGGTAGGCGCACGGAGAGCCGGGTGCGCTCGCTCAGCGGCGGGATAATCGCGTGGATACGCCGACCCTGCTCGTCGCTAATGTCAGCCGCCGGATGCGCGGCATCCAGCTGCCCGCCGTGCCTGCGGATGAGCCGCTCGGCGAGGTCACGCACGCGCCGCTCATTGCCGAGGCTCAGCGCCACCGGACGGGTGGTTCCGTTGATTCCCACCCAAATATCGCAGGGCGAGTTCACGTAGATATCGGTGATGGTTCCGGCGCGTTGCCCCTCGTCAAGGATCAGGTCGAGGGCGCCGAGGCCGTAGAGTTCCGCGGCGAGGTAGCGCAGCGCGGTCTGCCGGTTGACGGGCACGTATTCCACGCTGGGGTAGCTCCAGGAGGCGGGCGCAGGCAGCATCGTCTTGGCGCGGAATTTTCGGGGCTTCGCTACGCCCGCTCCTTCTGCGCTCGCGCTGCCCGGGTATCCGCTGTCGATGGCGCATATTGCCTCGTCCACGGCGTTTTCGAGAATCTCGCGGAGGGGCTGGGATTCCTGGAGTAATCCACCGCCCGCGGCTGCTACACCCTCCGCTGGCGGGCGCTCCCCTGCCTCCCCTGGCTTCTCGACCCCGGCGCTGAATCCGTTACCGAATCCGCCACTAAACCCGCCACTAAAACCACCCAGGGCGATAGCGCTCATCTGCGGCGATCGCAGAATCAGCTCGCGGGCGTGCAGGGCGACGGCGCGGGCACGGTAATCTTCGGGAATGAGCAGGGCGGGCAGCGAGTGCGCGCGGGTATCCGGCGCATACGTGGTGGGACTCTGCGTAGCGCAGGCCGGGGAACCGTTAGGGTTGGCGGTGTTGCTGGCGGGATTGTTGGAGGGGTTCATGACTCTAGGAGAGCATTGCGCCCGCCTCGATTTTTAAAAGAATGAGCGTTCTGTGGATAACTCCCCTCGTGCCCCGAAATATCCACGATGCACGCACCTCAAACGAACAAAACGCACGCATCCGACGCTTTTATGACAAAACCCCTGTCAATTCTG
This sequence comes from uncultured Rothia sp., assembly GCA_937935205.1. GTDB lineage: Bacteria > Actinomycetota > Actinomycetes > Actinomycetales > Micrococcaceae > Rothia. The sequence goes on along the minus strand of CALGXU010000162.1, from coordinate 2,359 downwards.
GTGATGACCACGCACCGCCCGTTCTACCGGCACATCCTCGATAATGGAAGAATGTACGTTCTGCTCAGTCCTGCCACCGGCGCGGGTATTACCGCCCAGACCGGCACCCCCGCGCACCCGGTCACCTCGGCTATTGCTGCGGGTGCTTCCTCGCGCGATGCTCAGCCTGTGACCTCGTGGGGTGCTTTTCATTTTTCGGCGCCGACCGCTGAGCAGCTGCAGGACCCGACCTTTATTCCGCGGATTACGCGTGCGGATCGAGTGAGCGCGGCGAATCTTCCGGCGTATGTGCGAGAGGTGGAGCGGCAGGCTGCAGATTCGGCGCAGGGGCGTTTTCCCCGCTGGATTTGGGGTGATACCCGCCACGTTGACCCGCTGCTTCTGCGCCGCGGGGTGCGGGTGCATCTGTGCCATGATTTGCGTCTGGTGCAGCGAATTTTGGTGACTGCCGCTACGCATCCGAGCGGTTTTGTGGAGTACAGCCCGGTGCTGGATCTTTCTGATTTGCGTGAGGCGGTGGAGCCTCAGGGGTATCTGCCGGTGGCGCGGCAGATTCAGGGTCAGGAGGAGCTGTTCGGCGCTGATTTTTTGAGTGCGCCCGCAGCCTCATCCGCCACACCCACAGAACCCGCCAGCTCCCCGGCAGATTCCTCCCCCGATTTCCTGGAGGCGGCGCCTCATGAGCCTTTTGCCCCGCAGTTGGCGGCGGGCCCGGTGACTCTGTTGCCGGAGCATCCGGTGGTGCGTGTGCTGATGCGTGAGTGGTTGGCGCAGGCGCGCGCTATTAGCGAGTCGAGGCACCCGGAGCGGTTGCGTCTTTTGGCGGCGGCTGAATCTGCCGGTGCGTTGGTGGCGGCTGAGATTGGCTATTACGGCATCCCGTTTAATGTGCAGGCGCATCATGAGCATCTGTGCGAGTTGTTGGGTCCGCGCCCGGTGCCCGGGGAGCGTCCGCAGAAGATGCAGGAGTTGGCGGAGCAGATTCAGCGCATGCTGTTTATGCCGTCGTTGAACCCGGATTCGCCGCAGGACCTTTTGCGTGCTTTGCAGTCTGCGGGGGTTTCGGTGAAGTCTACACGTTCGTGGGAGTTGAAGAGTTGGGCGGATGCGATTCCGGCTCAGCGGGAAAAGCGTTGGGCGCTGATTGACCCGATTCTGCGCTATAAGAAGCTGTACCGCATTTGGACCGCTAACGGATGGACGTGGGCTGATACCTGGGTTTCTGAGGGTGCGTTCCGCCCGCATCTTGAGGTGGGCGGCGCCGCGACCGGGCGCTGGGGCGCTTCCGGCGGTGGCGCGTTGCAGCTGCCTGCGGAGATTCGTCAGGCGGTGCAGGCGCCGGAGGGTCAGGTGCTGACGGTGACGGACGGCTCGCAGATTGAGCCGCGTATTCTGGCGGCGTTGAGCCGTGATGAGGCGCTCGCTTCGGCGGGTCGTGGCGCTGACCTGTATGCGGGTATTGCCGAGTTGGCGCGCCTGAAGGGTGTGGGTTTGACGGAGCGTTCCCACGCGAAGGTGGGCATGCTGGCGATTATGTATGGCGGTCGCAGCGGTGAGATTGGTGCCCTGTTGCCGCATGTGGCGGCGCTTTTTCCGCAGGCGATGGAGTTTACGGAGCGTGCGGCTCGTATTGGTGAGGCGGGCGGTCAGGTGACGACTTTTTTGGGTCGTACGTCCCCGCCGGTGGATGAGCGTTTCCGTGAGATTGTGGCTGATCGGTCTTCGCCGGCGGCTGAGTCGCGTGCGGTGTCGACTGCGCGTGCGCACGGGCGTATGACCCGCAATTTTATTGTGCAGGGTACGGCGGCGGAGTGGGCTCTGTGCTGGATGGGCGCGGTGCGTTCTCATCTGTTGTCGGAGCGGATTTTTGGTATGCCGATGCGCACCCGCATTGTGTATTTTTTGCACGATGAGCTTCTGCTGTGCGGTCCCGAGCTGGAGGCGGATCGCGTGGAGCGTATTGTGCGTGAGGGCGCTGCGGAGGCGGCGCGTCTGCTGTTCGGTCGGGTACCGGTTGATTTTCCGGTGTCTGTGGCGCGGGTGCGCAACTACGCAGACGGTAAGTAATCAGCGGGTGAGTAGAGACAAAAGTAGGGGCGGCGGGCAGCTTCGTTCAAGCTACCCGCCTCCCCTATCTGCGCCCTGTATCCGCTGGTCAGGCGTTTATTCTGCGAAGAGCTTTACTCCTCGTAGCCGGGTGCCGGGCGCATCTTTTTTGCGTCCCAGGGCACCGTCCAGCCGAGCGAGTCAAAGATCCGGTCGAGCAGGATTGCGGTGAATCCCCACACCGTGAATTCTTCGCCGCCGGGCATGCGCACCTCGAAGGCGGGGGTGCGGTGTGAGGTGCGGCCGCGTTTGA
>CALGXU010000161.1 GCA_937935205.1 uncultured Rothia sp. | reverse complement strand
CCCCTGCCGTATTACCCCGCGTAGGGGGTACCGGTCAGGGGTCGGTCCGTAACGTATGGGCGAGGCGCTATTTAGTCCTCGTACTCAATATCGTCGTCGATGTCGTCTTCATCGTCGAGGATTTCTTCGAGGTCGTCTTCGTCTTCGTCACCGTAGACACTCAAGGGGGTGACCTCGTTGTAGGCTTCGAAGAGGGAATCTTCGTAGGCTTCGAAGGCGTTGGCGATTTCTACGTACGCCTCATCGACGGCGGGGTCGTGCTCGCCGGTTCGGTTTACGACGGCGGTCAGGTGCGCCTCCAGCGCGTCAAGGAGGCGGGTGAGTTCGGTGCGAGGATCAATGCTCATGCCATTATTCTACTACCTACGCGCCTATGGTGTGCGCCGGGCGGTCATACAGCGGTTTAAACGCGGAACTATAAACGGGCGCGGCGCATCAAGCACCTCATAGAAAACATCTCACAGACACAGCGAACCCGCCGTCCCCGAATCCCCCACTCCTCAAGGGAGCAGGTGCCGGGTGCGGCGGGTTCTTCTGTCGGTTAGCTCAGCTTCACGCTGCGCCTACTGAATGTTTGCTTCTTACGGGTTATGAACCCGAGAGAATTAGAAGCCGGGTTTTTAGAAGCCCAGGGAAGCTGCGGATGCGCGGATTGCCTCAGCGGATGCCTTCAGCTGTGCCAGCTCAGCCTCGTTCATGGGAACCTCGAGCACGCGCTGGATGCCCTCACGGTTCACGATGGTGGGCAGGGACAGTGCAACGTCCTTGAAGCCGTAGAGCTCGCCTGCGATGGTGGTGGAGACGGGCAGCACTGCGTTCTGGCCGCCGAGGAATGCCTCGGCGATACGTGCACCGGAGATACCGATTGCGTAGTTGGTGGAACCCTTACCCTCGATGACCTTGTATGCTGCGCGCATAGCTTCGGTTGCCAGTTCTGCACGGACCTCTTCGGTGAAGAGGGGCTTGCCGTCCTGCTCCCACTCGGTCAGGGGAACCATGCCGATGTTTGCTGCGGACCAGACGGGGAACTCGGAGTCGCCGTGCTCGCCAACAACGTTTGCGTGAACGCTCTTGATGGAGACGCCAGCCTTGTTGGCGATCAGCCAACGCAGGCGGGAGGAGTCCAGAACGGTACCGGAGGACAGCACGCGGTTTGCGGGCAGGCCGGTAATCTTCTGAGCCACGATGGTGAGAACGTCACAGGGGTTGGTGACGAGCATAATAATCGCGTTGGGTGCTACGGACAGGATGTTCGGCAGCAGCTTCTCGAGGATTGCGACGTTTGCGCCTGCCAGTTCGAGGCGGGGCTGGCCGGGCTTCTGACGAGCACCAGCGGTGATGATGACCATGTCGCAGTCGCGCAGCAGTTCGATGTCGTCGCCACCGGTTACGGTTGCTTCGTGTGCGAACATTGCGCCGTGTGCGATGTCCAGTGCTTCAGCGTGTGCGCGCTTGCCGTCGATGTCGTACAGGACGATTTCGTCTGCGGAGCCGCGGACCATAGCTGCGTATGCGGTTGCGCTACCGACGCCGCCTGCACCGATGACGCCGAGCTTGGTGGGGTTGTTGACACCGTTCATTGCTGTATGCCCTCTTTCGTGAGAGTTATCCGTGTGGTGCGAGAGGATTCTCGCGGGGTTTATCAGGAAGCGGGTGTGTGCCTCGGGGGTGAATTTCCTGAGGTGGGCGTTCTTCCCCGGTGGGCTCGCTTCGTTACTTTCTATTATGCCGCAGATTTTGCGTTTTGTGTTGGGTTATTTTGCTTTTTTCGATGGGTGCTGGTGACTTTATGGGCTATGAGGGGTATTTTTCACTCATAAAACCAAATAATGACATTCTGACCTTTTGAGCAAGCTCACATGTCACTAAAGTAGCCCTCCACATCCACGGCACCGCCGGAAGCCTCAAAATCAGCACGAACCGCCTGAGCCAACTCATCATCAACCAGAAAATCCAAAGCCACAGAAGCCAAACCGAACGCCGCATCCAGGGCAGCATCAACCGCCGCCGGAGTGTCCGCACAGTGCGCGAACTCCACCGTGTGCATGCCGGTACCCTCGGGCGCAATCTGAATCAGCGGGTGAATACCGGGCACGCGCAGGCTCACATTACCGAAATCAGTAGAAGCCGCCAGGGTGTCACTGACCGTTCCGGGCGGGTACGGGTGGCGACCCACCGAACGCTGAGCCGAAACCCAACGCTTCAACAACGGACGGTTCGTACGCACCGGCATGGTCATCGGCGAAGAATCCCACGTCACCTCCGCACTCAAGCCAGCCATGAGCGCCGCACCGCGCAGCACCTCCTCAACCCGTCGCGACAGAGCACGCAGAGTCGGCGCGTGCTTAG
>CALGXU010000160.1 GCA_937935205.1 uncultured Rothia sp. | reverse complement strand
GTCCATCACCGCGGCTGACTACGCAGCGATGACCGCCTCCTTCCCAGCGAAGGGCACCGACGGCAAGCTGGACATGAGCAAGTACCCGAACGCACCCCGCGCGGGTCAGCGCGGCTTCCTGCCCGCAAACTTTGACGTGGAAGAGCACCTGCGCAACACCGGCCACGCCGACGACCAGCTCACCCGCATGATCCTGACCGCGATGAAGGAATACGGATTCATCCTTACGGATCACAACCTCTTCACCAACGCATTCAACCTGGAGGCGGCAAGCTCCTACGCACCCTACGCCCGCCAGGGTAAGAACGTGTACAAGGAAGACCCGCAGCTGGCGGCAATGTTCGCGAACTTCGTTCCTAGCGGTTTCACCGGCAACCAGTTCCCCTGGCAGCAGGTGCAGTGGATGCCCGTGAACTACACCGAGTCCGCTGAAAACAGTGCAGGCCGCAACACCGCCAGCGCAGACACCAGCGTGAAGTTCAAGTACCCCTCGGATTCCTATGGTAAAACCGGCACCGGCTCCGGCGTGATCTACCAGCCCGCCGAGCACCACGCCACCGTCTACTCCGGCGAGACCGCGGTTGCACAGAGCGTGCACCAGTCGCACAAGGTTTCCCCGAACTACCGTTACGCCCGCGACTACAACTTCCAGGAAATCGAGCAGACCCCGAACTTCCGCCCCAGCCGCTGGGTCAACAAGGAGAAGGTCAACACTGCTGGCGGCCAGTTCTCCAGCGCGGAGACCGGCATCCGTTTTGCCTCCAACGGCAAGACCGGCACCTACTCGATTGACCTGAACACCCACGACGTCACCGGCACCACCTGGGACCTGCGCCGCGACAACGGTACGAACATCACCGTGAACCGCACCGGCAAGGCGAGCGCACGCATGTCCGATGTGAAGGCGAAGAAGGGCGCAGCCGCACAGCTGTACTCGATCCCGCTGAAGGTGCACGTTGTGGATAAGAACAGCCCGATTGCCCGTGAGGATTCGGTCTCGCTGTACTCGGGTACCACCCAGAACGTGGCGGTGCTGAACAACGACGAGGCATCCTTCGGCGCGTTTAGCCGCGGTGAGACCGTGAAGAAGCTGGAGCTGCTCAACGAGCGCGGCCAGGTCGTCAGCTCCTACAGCGACGAATACGGTACCTACCGCGTGGTGACCCTGCCGAATGGCACCCAGGGTATTGCGGTTTCTGCTAAGAATAAGCAGGGCTTCGCACCGTTGGTTCGCTACCGCGCAGTGACCGACAAGGGCGTGAAGTCCGCTGAGGGTTACCTGCAGGTGGCAGTCGCTAACCGCTAAGGTGCTCTAAGGTTGCATGCCCGCAAGCTGATGGGCTGCGAATACGTAGCGCTAGGCATTATGACCGCAATGTGATGAACCGCTCTAGGAGGGCGGTGGTCCACGATGTTGCCGCCACAATGACAGCGCACCGATAGCACATTAGCGAACACAAGCACACATAGGGGAGAGGGGCACGCTCAAGAAAGCACGCCGTGCAGGCGTAACTTCCTTGACGTGCCCCCTTTCCTGTACATAAGGTGAAAATACTATGACTCAGAGCCAGCACACAGACCAGACCGAAACTAACACCACCCACACTGACCATGCCCACGTGCATGCATCGGACCATACCCACGAGGTGCCCGCCAACGCGCCCCTCCTCGAAGGCAGCGGCCCCAAAGACTGGGAGGAGCAGTTCGGCGGATCCGTCGCAATTTTCTCGGCGCTCGCTAACCCGCTGCGCCTGGCGATTGCGCACCACCTGATGCACCGCCCGCACAGTGTGAGCGAACTGCACACCTGCCTGGGCATTTCGCAGCCGCTCGCATCGCATCACCTGCGCATCCTGCGTGAGGCGCACGTGATTGACCGTGAGCAGCAGGGCCGCACCACCATTTACCGTCTGAAGGACGACCATATTAGCCACATTGTGGTTGACGTGTATGAGCATACGCGTGAGCATCATGCGGACTAGTCTGCCCTCAAGCAGAGCGTTGGCTGGGAGCCGTTGTAAGATGGTGTGTGTCCGTGCACCAGTACAGTGCGGAATAGTATGCGCACCCGCGGCGCCCCGAGTGGCACGCGTGCGCCTGAGTTAAGGAGACTTATGTCTGCCGCTGATTCTTCAGCAATTGTTATTAGCGTTTCTGGTGAGGAGCGCGAGGTCACCGCGAAGACTGCCGCTGAGCTGTTCGCTGACGACCCGAAGATCGTTGTGGCACGCGTGAACGGCGTGCTTGTTGATCTCTCCCACGAGCTGTCTGCTGGCGACTCCGTTGAGCCGGTTTTCATTCACGAACCGGACGGCCTGAACGTTCTGCGCCACTCCGCTGCGCACGTGATGGCGCAGGCGGTGCAGGAGTACCGCAAGGATGCCAAGCTGGGCATTGGCCCGTACATTACTGACGGCTTCTACTTTGACTTTGATGTGGCTGAGCCGTTCACCCCGGAAGATCTGAAGAAGATCGAGAAGTCGATGATTAAGATCATCAAGTCCGGTCAGCTGTTCCGCCGCCGCGTGGTCACCCATGACGAGGCTGTCGCTGAGATGGCGAACGAGCCGTACAAGCTGGAGTTGCTCTCCCTGACCCAGGGC
>CALGXU010000159.1 GCA_937935205.1 uncultured Rothia sp. | reverse complement strand
TTGCGGAGCTCGTCGCCGGGCGTACTGCCGTGTTCCTGGGCCGTAGCGGTGCCGGAAAATCTACCCTCGTCAACGCCCTACTCAACCCGGGAGCCGACCCCCGCGAAGACGGCTCAGAGAACCAAGTGCAGGCGACTTCCGCGGTTCGCGATGCTGACGGCAAGGGACGCCACACCACCACCAGCCGCCAAATGATTGTTCTGCCCGGTACTGAAGGATTAGGTACGGAGAGCTCAACCGGTACGGTGCTGATTGATACCCCGGGCGTGCGAGCCCTCGCCGCTACAAGCGATAGCACCGCGATTGATGAGACTTTCGAGGACGTCTCCAGTTACGCCGCCGCCTGCCGGTACAGCGACTGCTCCCACAGCTCCGAACCCGGATGCGCGGTGCAGCAGGCCATCACTGACGGCGCCCTCGACCCCGAACGCTTCGAACGCTACCGCAGGATGATAGCCGAATCCGCGCGCCTGCGCCTGCGGTCTCAGGAGCGCGAATACCGGCAGAGCAACCGCGCCTTCACGAAGGCGAATAAGGCGGGCCGCCGCACCCTCATGTCCATTAAGGGGCGCGCCAACTAGCCGCCAGACACACGTATCCCGGCGAGTCTCCGGCGAGGCTTCCACAAGCTGAGCCGGGCAATCCCGCACAGACAGCAATATAGTAGCCTGCCTCACTCTTCGATACACTAGAACTAGGCGTGCCCACAGTCCCCCGCACACCCGCACCGCCACCCGGCGGCACAGGAACGCGAGCGCAGACGGCACACACCATTCACAAACCCATAACTCATGAAAGAGGTGGCAGCATGGCTGAACAGAACCTCACCCCGCCCGTACCGAAGAAGGTCGAGCACCGCCGCGAACACCACGGCGACGTCTTCATCGACCCCTACGAATGGCTCCGCGACAAGGAAAGCGAAGAGGTCCTCAACTACCTCAAGGCAGAAGCCGAATACACCGAAGCTGTCACCGCAGACCAGCAGCCCCTCCGCGAATCCATCTTCAACGAAATCAAGGACCGCACCCTGCTGTCGGATCTGACCGTCCCGAACCGTATCGGTGACTGGTGGTACTACAGCCGCATGGTGCCCGGCGGCCAGTACCCCGTCTTCTACCGCTACCCCGCCCTGCACGAAGGCGACGAGGTGGTGCGCTACACCCCGCCGACCGTCACCCCCGGCGAAGTACTCGAAGGTGAAGTCGTCATCCTCGACTGCAACGAATACGCCAAGGACATGGAGTTCTTCTCCCTCGGCAGCTTCCAGCCCGCACGTAACGGCAAGCTGCTGAGCATCTCCGTGGACGAGAAGGGCGACGAACGCTACGAGCAGCGCTTCCTCAACATGGAAACCGGCACCTTCCTCGACGACACCATCCCCAACATTGCGGCAGGCTCCTTCTTCATCAACCACGCCGAACAGCTCATCTACCTCGTCCCCGACGAATCGTGGCGCCCCTGGCGTGTCTACGTACACGACGTCGGACAGGACACCGAAGACCACCTGATCTACGAGGAACCGGACAACACCATGTGGCTCAGCGCCGCCATGAGCTCCGACCGTTCCTCCGTGGTCATTACCAGCTCCAACTCCGAATACACGGAGGTGCGCCTCATCCCCACCCGCGAACCCAAGGGCGAGCCGACCCTGCTCATCCCCAAGAGCGCGGGCATCGAATACTACGCCGAGCCGCTCAACATTGCCGGCGAGCAGCACCTGCTGATTCAGCACGACTACAATGCGCTGAACTCCGAGCTGGTCCTCGCAGACATGCCGCGCGAAGGTGAAAGCCTCGAAGAGTACGCGCAGCGTTGGGTGCCGGTCATCCGCCACAGCGAACACGTGCGCCTGGAAGGCTTCACCTTCACCGCAACGCACCTGGTCGTCACCGCCCGCGCGGACACCACCACCCGCATCTTCCTCGCACCGCGTGAGCAGCTGCCCATCCAGTGGCGCCGCCGCCGACCCGCCGGCGTGACCTTCATGGAACCTGCCGGCTTCGACGAGGAACTGTACACCGCCTCCGTGCTGCGTGCGGAAAACTACTCCCCCGTGCTGCGCATCGCCTACACCTCGTTCCTGACGCCGCGCCGTGTCTACGACTACTTCCCCATGTCGCAGACCCTGCTGCTGCGCCGTGAAACCCCGGTGCTCGGCGGCTACAACCGCGAGGACTACCGCGCCTACCGCGACTGGGCGCCTGCGGCGGACGGCACGCTCATCCCGATCTCGGTAATTCACCGCGCCGACCTGGATATGAGCAAGCCGCACCCGGTCATCCAGTACGGTTACGGCTCCTACGAGTCGTCCATGGACCCGATGTTCTCCATCCCGATGCTGTCGATCCTGGACCGCGGCGTCATCTACGTCATCGCGCATATTCGCGGCGGCGGCGAGATGGGCCGCTCCTGGTACCAGAACGGCAAGAAGCTCGCGAAGAAGAACACCTTCACCGACTTCGTGGACGTCACCAGCTACATTGCGGCAAAGCCGTGGGCTGATGAGGCGCGTATTGGCTGCTACGGCGGTAGCGCCGGCGGCCTACTCATGGGCGCCGTGCTGAACCTCGCCCCCGAAAAGTACGCCGCCTGCCTGGCAGCTGTACCGTTCGTGGATGCGCTGACCACTATCCTCGACCCGGAGCTGCCGCTGTCGGCGATGGAGTGGGAAGAGTGGGGCAACCCGATTGAGGACCCGGAAGTGTACGCCTACATGAAGTCGTACACCCCGTACGAGAACATCCGCCCGGTCCGCTACCCGGCGATTGCTGCGGTGACGAGCCTGCACGACACCCGCGTGCTCTACGTGGAGCCGGCAAAGTGGATTGCGGCGTTGCGTGAGCAGATTGACCCGTCGTCGCCGGTGCCCCTGCTGAAGATTGACATGTCGGGCGGTCACGGTGGCGGTTCCGGCCGGTATACGCGTTGGCGTGAGATTGCGTGGGATTACGCGTTCCTCATGAGTAACCTCGGCGTTACTGAGTAGGCTATAACCACGCAAGCCACGCTTTAAAAAGAACGCTCCGTCTGTATCTTGAGGGATACGGACGGAGCGTTCTTCGTATTAAAACTTTTTGCGGTTGCGACACAACTGATAGTAGATATAGAGCATTGGCATGCTAGATTGTTAAAAGGACTAGACCCATGCTGCATAAGCTGGGCCTATCCTCAATATGCATACTGACCGTGTGAGCTCCGATCGCCAAATCCACTCACTGGTCAAGCATTCCATTTAATAGAAAAGAGATGTTTGATTATGGTTTTCTTGGCCCTCCTGATGACGTATGTGTCATTCCTGGCAGACCTAACCACAATCCTCCAGAGTGGCATACTCACCACCATCGGAACCCGGCTGTTACACCTACTCTCAATGGTGGATAACAGACTAACTCTCATCGAAATCCGCTGGTCAGTGGATAATCGGAGAGTACAGTCGCTTCTTGCTAAGGCTATCCGTTTGCACTTCAGGACTGTATTAGCTCTGAAAAATACAATCGGTCGCTCGAAGGCAACTTCCACTCAATCACTGCAATAACGCTACGCCGTGACTCGCATCCACGACTGACTAGTGTTACAGCAATAATGTAACGGTTATATGGTATCACATCTGGAAGAATATAAGCTTGGGAGATTGAGGAGCGGGGCGCCGCATATTTCCTCCGCGCCTACGCAGGGGCACCCGTCAC
>CALGXU010000158.1 GCA_937935205.1 uncultured Rothia sp. | reverse complement strand
CGGCTGAGCGTGCGCGGGGGATGTTGGGGTGTTCTGTACAGGCGTGGGAGCGGTTGCGAGCGCATCTTGGCGTGTCGTTTCGGGTTGCTGCGTTGTGGGGTGAGGGGGATGAGGCGGCGCCGTTGTTTGTGTGGGGTGCGGTACAGTCGTTTGCTGCGTTGTGGGGTGAGGGGGATGAGGCGGTGGATCGTGCGTTGCAGGTTGTGGCTACGGAGCGGTTGCGGGGTGAGGATCAGTGTCCTCAGCGGGTGTACACGTATGAGCAGGCGTGCGAGGTGTTGGGGGTTTCGAGGCGGGTTTTTCGGCTGGGTAGGGATGAGTTGGGTGGGGGAGTGGAGGCGTATTTGATGCCTGATGTTGGGGTTCATCCTAGCCGCCTTATTTCTGAGGAAAAAATTTTAGAAATTTCCCGTATTTGCTTGGATTCGGCGGCGGTTTAGTATATATTTAATATCAATAGGGCTTCTTAGTCCGAGATGGATGTGTGTATGTGATACGTAAGCGCCCTTCCTGTGTCAATGATTAGATGCAGCGAAGGGCCTTATGTGTATCTCGAGGAGCCTGTAAACAACACGGTCAAGCACAGAAGGGAGCCTGTTATGGCAGGCCGTAAGCAGAAGACGCTCACCCCTGAGCGTATGGCGTACAATGCAGAGGATCGGAAACACTGGGAAGCCCTGCGAGCCCAATTTCGAGCCAAGAGAACCGGTCCGCACGTGGTTCTTCCCGCAACTCCGGGAACTCTCTTCATGGGGTGGGTGGATGCCGCCGGCGTATATCACCCGATACAGGGCAGGATCAATTTGGAGTCCGACAAGCACACCATGCGACTTGGACTAGCCACCCTATCGGCTCGCCTCACAGACCAACTGGAGCAGCAGGGCTTTTTTGAGCTGCACTAACCGAAAAGGTAATCATGCCCCTCTTTCACCCAAAACAGGAGACCGACTCGAAGCCGAACTGGTGGCTGCGAAGCTCGAAAGCGACCCGAGTGTTCGTTACGATCCTTGCGGTTGCCGGCACCCCAGTGCTAATGCTGATATTCCGCCCCGTGCTGGTGCCGATTGTGCTTGCAGGATGGTGGGCCCTGTGGTGGTGGTGGTGGAATTTCTCAGTGAAATTCGACGCCTTCGAAAAGGGGCGACTAGACGATTCCAAAGATACGCACGAGTAGCGTACCTATTGGAGAAAAAGGGCGGTTAAGTATATACTCGTGATGTTAGATGTGCATTCACTCGGGTATTTAAGCCCTTTATACAGCCTTGGTCTACACCCGAGTATTTGCACTCTATACCTTTAGACTCGTAGCGTTTCTAAGAGTAAATTTCGTGGTGGGTGCACGTCCGAATCTGGAAGGTGCACCCACCACCTCTTTAACACCAAACCCACGCAGAAAGCAGAGGCTCCATGCAGGTTTACGAAGTCGCCGTCCTGGGAAAACCCATCACCCAAGGCTCCATGCGCAAGAGCCGAGGAGGGCACATCGTGCACGACAAAGCCGATCAGCTCTACGACTGGCGGCAAGCCATCGAAGATGCCTTCTACGAAAAATACGGGACAGACGGCACCTGGGTTCCCATCGACAAAGCAGTCCGTGTCGAAGTCATCGTCACCGTCCCCAGAACCCGCAGCATGACTGCCGGAGTCCCCGAGTTCGCAGACACAAAGCCAGACGTAGACAAACTCGCCCGAGCCATAGGCGACGCACTCTCACCAGGACCATCAAGCAAAGTAAAAACCGGGCCCCGCGCAGGGCAGAAACACTTCCGCATGCTCGCTGAAGACGGACGCATCGTATCGTGGGGAGCACAGAAGACCTACCCCTGGGGAAACCACACCCACCGCGCAGCGCTCGCTGAACCGGGGGCACAGATCCGGGTCGTGGTGCTGTCGGGGATCTCCCGAGCGGATATGCGAGCCTGGGGCTACCACGCTTAGACCGTATGGGGTATATTAGGGAGCGACAGGCGAGCTCGTTCTTACGGTCCCGTGGGATAGGGTAAAACTTGTCGTGTTGTTTATGTGATGTGACTTTCCCTGTGATACCTCCCAGGCTGTTGCATCAAATATGGGCCCGGGATGCTAATTCCTCGGGCCCATATTTTTCCCCTGAAATCTTTTCCTCAACTCATCTATCAACTATTGGATACGCTGCCCCGCGGCGTTTTTATTGAAGGAATCTCGACATGATCAACACGAACAAGATTGTGGAAAACCTTAAATTCCTTGGCCTCCTTGTTGCCGCCATGATAATCGCGGCTGCATTCATGGCTCCAGCACAAATCCCTGAATGGGTCCGGACGGTTACTATTGTGGTGGTTTGTGCAGCAATGCTAGGCGTGAACATCGTATATGACCAAAAATTTGGCCCCGCCCGCGGCAAAAAATGGTCCTTCGAAAAGCCCACCGACACCCGGCACCGGGTACAGGTCACCGACCTTCACCATGGCCCCGCAG
>CALGXU010000157.1 GCA_937935205.1 uncultured Rothia sp. | reverse complement strand
GAAGTATCACCGGTACCGGTGGGGCGAATATCCTTGTTGAAAGCGCATCCTGCTAGAGCCAAAGCACCGGCGGTCAGGCCGCCAAAAAGAACGGTGCGGCGGGTCAATCCGTTTCGGTCGTTAGCAGAGAGGCTGGCGTGTGCACTCGGCCGGAAGGACATGGTATCTCCTGAAAAGTGGTTGATCGAGGTAGCTCGCTTCACAACGCTGTGATGCGTACGAAAGGATCCGCCTCATCGTTTCTGTATGGTGCGCGGTACAAAGGGGTACCGGGATACGAGCGTGCCGGAGCGTGAACTGCGGCGGTATGAAGTATCCACTTCCCACTATAGAAGACCGGTTTGAAAACTTCGTCAAAAAACCCTGGACGTTGTCTTTAAGGCACAATAACCCAAAGTCGGTGAGGTGCAGGGGCGGCTGTGCCTCAACGACTTTGGGCTATGGACTATTGGATATATAAGACGGGGCTACTCTCGACTGGAGATAAGACCGGGGAGGGGGTATTAGGCCCCTGTGGACATAGACCCCAGCGGACTTGGAGCCCTGCGGAATTAGACCTTAGTGGAGCCTCGACCCGAGGACGAAGAACCGCTAGAGCCGCTAGAACCGGCAGAGCTGGAACCTCCGGAACTAGAAGAACCGGAAGAGCCCTTGCCGCCATTCAGACGCTCGTTCAGATAATCGTTGCCGATTCGCCACCACTTACCCTCGGTGTAGAGCATCACGTGCGGAATGGCTACCTGAGTAATCGCCGGTATCTTGCGTTCGGTGCCGTCCGGCTGATGGATGGCGGTGGCAGAATACTTGGCGTCCATCATGATTTCTACGTAGCCGTCACCGTTCTTCAGGGCGGTTCGAGGCTCCGTATTCCGCATGGAAATGCTGCACGTGAAGTCCATGTACCAGCCGTTCTGCTCATACAGTTCCTTGACTGCTTTAACCTCGTCGATGGCGCTCTTGTCTGCCGGGTAGGTCAGCTCGATCGCCTGATCTGCATAGTGGCCATCCTTGAGCGCGGTAATCTGAGCACTGTAGTAGGCACGCAACGTCTCGTAGGCGCCCTGGAAGGTCGGTTCTTCACGGTGCGGAACGGTCTTGAGGGGCTTAGGTACGTTCTTCGCAGGGGAAGAATCCGTTGCGGGCTGGTACTCGCCCATGTATTCGCCGGTCAGCTTCAGAGGGCCGGGGTACTTTTCCCAACCCTCAACGAGTGCATCCTTAGATACGGGTACGCGTGCCGCGCTGGACGAGCTGCTCTTAGCGCTTGCTGATGCGGTTGCCGAGGAAGTAGTGGTAGCAGACGGCGAACTAGACGCAGAAGCGGTCGCGCTCGCGGAAGGGGAGCCGACCTTAGCTTTTGCCTCTTCGCTCAGCGGGCGAATGTCGGAGGCGCAACCGGCCATGAGGGAAACCGCG
>CALGXU010000156.1 GCA_937935205.1 uncultured Rothia sp. | reverse complement strand
TGGATAGAACATCCAAAGCCGCCGCCTTTGTCTTAAATGTCTGCTCGGTGGAAGAGCCGCGAACGCGTAGAGAACCTAGAAATGACTGCAGTTGGGAAGTGACTACAGCTGATCTTGGCGAGGAATGAACACCTCACGCACCAGAATCAGCATGGAAGCCGCCACCGGAATAGCAATCAGCGCACCCAGCACGCCCCAGAGCGCGCCACCGGCAGCCACCGAAATAATCGCAACACCGGCAGGAACCGAGACAGCGCGAGCCATAATACGCGGAGAAATCAGGTACGCCTCCACCTGCAAGTACAGGAAGTACGCCACTGCAAACCACAGCGCCAGACTCCAGTCCTGAGTCAGCAGAATCAGCGAGGTCAAAACCAGCGCAATCACACCACCAACCAGCGGAATGAACGCCAGAATCATGACGACCAAAGCCATCAACTGCGGGAAGCTAAAGCCCAAGAACAACATTATGAAGAATGCGAAGAGGGCGTTCAGAATGGCTACCATCGCCTGACCCATAACGTAGTTACCGACCGACTCGGTAATCTTGTCGGTAATGTACTTGACGCGCACACGCTTAGACGCCGGCGCCAGACGCACACCCCACGCCTTAATCGTGTCCATCGACGTGAGGAAGTACAGGGACAGGAACAGCACAATAATCACGCCGGTCACGCTCTGTGCCAGGGTAGAACCCGCCGTAACCAGGCTCGACATGAAGCTATTGACCTGCGAAGAGGAGAACGTTGTCTCCAAGAACTTCGGGATGTTCTCATTCACCCAGGTGCTGATATCAAAGCGCTGATCAAGCTCGTGGTACCAATCAGAATCAATCGTGTTCTGATAAATACCCGGCGCATACTGGATAAATTTAGAAGCCTGCTCGCTAATAACCGGGCCAATCGTCATGACCAGGCCGGTCACGGCGCCAACAAAACCAGCAAGCACAGCAATCACGCCGATACCGCGCTTAATGCCCCAGGACTCCAGGCGACGCACAATCGGGTCCAGACCCAGAGCAATGAAAATAGCGCCGGTCACCCAACCCACCAGGGCACCCACATTATTGAAAATGTAGTAGGCAAGGAGCGCCAAACCCACACCCACGGTCATGAGGAAACCAAACGCGACCGGGTTATGCATCATGGAGGTCTTGCCGTTACCGACCACCTTCGGTGCGGGAGGCGCATCCTCAGAAGCGGCGGGGACCACCGGAATGGTATCCGTAGGAGGCATGGAAGCGCGGCGGCGGTTAGAACGCACCTGGCTAATGCTTTCGGTCAGCTCGCTGAAGGTCTCCGTCAGCTGGTCGGTGAGGGATTCCTTCTTGCGCGTCTCGTGGGACGATGTCGTCTCTTCGGGAGCTGCTGAGGATTTCTTCTCGCTCATGCTCATCCTTTCCGGAACATTTCCGGGTATTTTTCTCTACTGTGCCATTCTACCGGCTGGTTTACTTTGTTACGGCGTCAAGGGTGAACGCTAGAGATAGGGGAGCGCATGTGGGAGAGGTATTTGCTGGGCGGTCCGGGCAACAGCCCAATCACTATCTCGGGCATGAGCTCAGAGCGTAGGGGGCAGGGAACACGCGCTCGCAACAGCGCATTGCGGGGATAATAGAGGAAGGAACGCGTGAAGGATTTAGTCCGCACGCAACACTAGATACAGAACGTCAAGGAGCCTAAGGATGAGCATTATTTTTAATCCGGCAGACCGCGGCGCATCCCAGAACGCGGCACAGGGTAACGTTGCCCAGGGTGGTGCAGCACGGAACGGGGTAGCGCAGGAGATTCCCGCCTCCGTACGTAACGCCATGGAACTGAACCCCAACGCAGCGGCACAGAATACTGCGGCAGCTGCCGGTGAGCAGACCCCCTCGGCTCCCACCTGGCGCTACGAGGTCAACACCCCCGAAGAGTTCCAGAAGTTCGTGCAGCTCTCCAGCCAGGGTGCCGTGATTTTTGCGCTCTACGCGCCGCACTCGCCTTCCTCCCTGCAGATGCTCGAAGGCGTGCAGAAGCTCGTCGACTCCGCCGCAGGTAGCATGATTTGCGCCGCCGTGGACGTCACCAAGCTCCCCGAAGCGGCACAGGCATTCGGCGTGAGCGGCGTGCCCGCGGGCGTTGCCGTTCTGGCGGGCCGCCCGGCACCGATTTACACCGGCCCGGTCAGCGCAGAAGACCTCGGCGATGTACTCTCCCAGGTTCTGCAGCTCGCGGCACAGTACCAGCTGCCCGGCGGCTTCGACCCGGTCGTTCCCGACGATGAAAAGCCCCTGCCGCCCCTGCACGCTGAGGCTGTGGCCGCCCTGGATCGCGGCGACCTGCCCGCCGCCCG
>CALGXU010000155.1 GCA_937935205.1 uncultured Rothia sp. | reverse complement strand
CCGGAGGGGCCGCCGCCGATGACGATGGCGGTGGGTGCCTTCTCGTTGCGGGTGAAAGCTCGTGCGTTCTGGGGCGCGGCGGAGGAACTGACCTGTGCGGTGCGGTACGGTGCCTGGTTGGTGTGGCCCATGGTGGTTCTCCTTTGGTCTGTCAGCGGGTCTGCCCTGCGGTATTGGTTTTATCAGCGGGCGCGGTGATTGGTTTTTGGGGCGGTTCCCCGCGGCGCTGATATGTGGTTAGCCCCGCGGATCTGTTGCCTTAGCGTGTGCCTTAGCGTGCCGTTTTCTCGTGAATGTATGCCACGAGGTCGGTGAGCACCTGCGGGTCGGTGGTCGGGGGTACGCCGTGGCCGAGGTTGACCACGTGCGAGGGGGCGGCGTTGCCTTCGGCGAGCACTTCGTCTACGTGTGCGTAGAGGTTTTCGCTGCCTGCTGCGAGCAGGGCCGGGTCGATATTGCCCTGCAGGGGTACAGCGCCGTTGAGCAGGGTGTTTGCGGCGGACAGCGGCAGGCGGTAGTCCACGCCGATGACGTCTGCGCCGGCTTCGTGCATGGCGGGCAGCAGGGCGGTGGTGCCGGTGCCGAAGTGGATGCGCGGCACGCCGTATTCGCGCACCATATCGAGGGCGGTTGCGGAGTGTGCCTGCACGTATCGGCGGTAGTCGCCTTCGCCGAGGGAGCCAGCCCAGGAGTCGAAGAGCTGTACGGCGGATGCGCCCGCCTCGATCTGTGCGCGCAGGAACTGACCTGCGGTGCGGGCTGCCCAGGCGGCGAGTTCGTGCCAGGCGGCGGGGTCGGCGTGCATCATGGTGCGCGGGCGCAGGTGGTCGCGGGAGGGGCCGCCTTCAACCATGTAGGCGGCGACGGTGAAGGGGGCTCCGGCGAAGCCGATGAGCGGGGTGTCGCCGAGCATTTCTACGGTGGCGGCGACGGCTTCGCGGATGGGGTCGAGGTCGCTGTCTTTGAGTTCGGGCAGGGCGCACACCTCGTCGAGGGTGCGGACGGGCTGGTCGAGTACGGGGCCCCTACCGGGCACGATGTCAACGTTGACGCCCGCGAGCTTCATGGGGATGACGATGTCGGAGAAGAAGATGCCGGCATCGACCTTATGGCGGCGGACGGGCTGCACGGTGATTTCTGCGGCGAGGTCGGGGGTGAGGCATGCGTCCAGCATGGGGATGCCTTCACGCACTTGGCGGTATTCGGGCAGGGAGCGGCCTGCCTGGCGCATGAACCAGACGGGTCGGTGGCTGGAGGGGCGGCCGGTGAGGGCGCGGAGCATGGGCGAGTCTGCGGCGGTACCTGCGCGCAGGGGGTGGTTGGCGGGTAGGTGTGCGAGTTGCTCGTCGGTGAGCAGGGGTCGCTGGGCGTCGGTGGGGTGTGCGGGCAGGGCGGGTGCCTGTGCGGCAGCCGATGCGGTGCCCTTATCCGATGCGAGGCTCTTATCTGACGCGAGGGTGGTGTGCTGGTTTTCGCTCATAGTGTCTAGTGTGACAGGTTTATGAGGGTGTTTTTACGACACTATGTCACGGCGACTTTTACCTAAAGATGGCTTCCTTAGTGGTGAGGGACGCCTTAGTTCGCGCATATAAGAACCCCACCTGCCGCCTGTGCGCACCTGTTCATGGCGGAGAATACGCAGGTAAAGCACCGAATACGCCCCTTCACATTCCGGCACGTTCTCCCCTGCCTACACTTTTGAATTGCCGCCAGCACCCCGACAACACTCTGGCAACACCCCGGCGGATACCCCCGCCTCCTGTCCACTATGTGGCACCCACTAAGCCCCGTAGAGCCGTGAACTTAGGTTCTGTGAGCTTTACAGGGGCTTAGTCGGCGTGGTTATGATTAATCTCTAGATGAGTACTTATGCATTTGTGGCATCGCACCACACCGTTGATCTGACCACCGTCGCTGCGTTGAGCGCCGGTGCCTCCGGCGTACCCGATGTTCTGGCGGGCGATATGGCGCGCCAGCTGGGCGTGAAGGGTGCAGTCGTTCTTGCCACCTGTAACCGTCTTGAAATGTATGTTCAGCTACACGTATCCGCCCATGTCCACATGGTTCGTGAGCTGATTGTCGACTCTATTGCGCGCACCTCCGGCCTGGATACGGAACTGGTCAATTCCAGCTTCGACATGTACGCAGACGAGGAAGCGGCACGCCACCTGCTGACGGTCGCCTCCGGCCTGGAATCTGCCGTGGTTGGCGAGCGCGAAATCGCCGGTCAGGTACGCCGCGCCCTGGCTGCCGCGCAGGCGAAGGCACAAGAGGACGGCGTGCCCCTCCCCGGTGAGCTGGTTCAGCTGTTTGAGCATGCGGCGCATACGGCTC
>CALGXU010000154.1 GCA_937935205.1 uncultured Rothia sp. | reverse complement strand
ACGGCGCTACTGCGTGCCATTGCCGCAGGTCAAGATGCTGAGGCGGCGCTGGAGGCAGTGAGCCGGGTATGGGCTCAAAAGCAGGCTGAGAAGCAGGCTGAAGGCTCGGCTACACCTGCTGCTCTTCCCGAGGGGCTCATCGAGTTTGCCCGCACCCTCGCCCCCAAAGATGCCGCGCACATGGTTGCGGTCTGCGAGCGCGCCGTCGACTCGCAGCACCATCCGGTCAGTCCCATCCCCGCCGGTGAAGTGGCGCGCCAGTATCAAGCAAGCTCCATGCTGGATCTTTCCGACGGACTCGTCAAGGACGCCGGGCGAGTTGCCGCCGCCTCCGGGGTGCAGATGCGCCTCGACCGTGCAGCCGTGGACGCGTTCGCCGAGCCGCTGCTACCGTTGGCGCGCCTGCTGCTGGCTATTGGTGAACGCAACGAGGCGGGGGAGAGCCCCGCATCCCTGGCGCGTACCTTCGTGCTGGTTGGCGGAGAAGACCACGGCCTGCTGGCGACCTTCCCCGGTGAGGTGCCCGAAGAATTCGTGCCCCTGGGCGCCTGCGTGGCGGACGCCCCGGAGCGCGGTCTGAGCGCCGAGCTCTACGGTGCCGAGCGGCGCCACAATGCGGTGACCGGCGCGGCGGTCGTGATGGACGGCCGCTCCCTGGACGGCATGGGCTGGGAACACTACGGAGCGTCCGCGTAGGAGCTTGAGCGAGTGCCGCAAGTCATCGGGCGCCGCAAGGTGCGGGTGGTTTGTGCGTTTAGTCCGTGCTTCCATCCCGCGGGATGGGTGGCGGGCAATACCGTACATTTAACCGAAATTGCCTAGAATATGCCTAGAATAGAAGTACGAAATAGGCTGGATTCCGCCCGTGCCGCGGGCGCCGAGAATTAGCCGTGAACTAGCAGTAATCTAGCCGAGAACCACGCGAAACTGACGAAATCGACAAGGAGGGTAGCGTGAACGCAGAACAGAACCAGCGCACCGAAGAGCGCGAGATCTACCGCCGCGCCTGCGTGCGCGCCTACCGCTTCGGCGTAGCGTGGTCCACCGCCGCCCGCACCACCATCGAACGCTACCGTGAGGCGCTCAACGAACTCAACGGGTTCCCCGTGCCCGATAAGGACACCGGCTCTAATATCGCCCACACCCTGCTGACCCTGACCGAAGAGTTTGAGCGGGGTATGGAGCAGGTTCTGCCTGGTGATGGTTTGCCCGGTGAGGTTCTTCCCGCTAGCGAAAATCCTAGCGGGGAGGGCACGTACGCGCCTGAGGCGGCGGGCGCCTCCGAAACCCTCGCCCACCTGTGGGTTCAGCTGGGCGGCATCTACGAGCACGCGATTATGCGCGCATCCCGCGTGGCACGCGGCAACTCCGGTACCCTGCTCTGCGCCTGGGCGCTGGAGGCGGTGCGCAGCTACTGGTTCCTGCCCGGAAACCTCGCTCAGGAGCTCGGTGACGCAGCCGATGAGTTGCCGCTCGTGCGCGCCCTGGAGACAGACTATGCGGCTGTCATTGCTGGCGGGTCCCTGCCGAAGCACCGCGAAGTGAAGCTGGAGTACGCCCACGCGGAGGCACGCGCGATGGCGTTTGCGGCGGAGCGTATTCGTGCCAGCGTGGGGGAGCAGATGGTGCCCTCCACGATGCTGTCGGTCATGGTGGAGCTTGCCCGTCTGGACGCACACTACGATGCATCACCGGATGCAGAAGCCGCTGATAGGGCGCTGAAAGAGCGTCGACGTGCGCTGATGCGTGCCGCCCTGGAACGTACAGCGCAGTTCCCGCCCTCACCCGAGCTTGCCGGTTTCGTGGATGCGGGCGCGCTCGGCTTCTACCTTGCCGTGGTGCACTCCAACCCGCGCT
The DNA here is from genome assembly GCA_937935205.1 of uncultured Rothia sp. GTDB lineage: Bacteria > Actinomycetota > Actinomycetes > Actinomycetales > Micrococcaceae > Rothia. The sequence goes on along the minus strand of CALGXU010000154.1, from coordinate 1,063 downwards.
GGGAGGGAGCAACCCTGAACGAGACGCAGGTGCAGTCTATGCTTCGTGCGCCCTCAGCTGTGGATGCGGCGCGGGCTGGCTCTGAACCTGTCGAACATGTAGAAGGTGAGCACGCAGAACATGCGGGGCAGAGCGGCTGGGAGCTCATGGGCACGCTGACCTGCGAGCCCCTCGCCCTGGCGCAGTTGCGCCCCGAACTTGAAGCCATGGGCGACAGCCTGCTCATCACGCCCCTGGACATGGCGGCTGGACTCTGGGCTCTGCACGTGCACGTGCCCGATATTGACTCCGCCCGCGAGTTGATTATGGGTTACGGTCAGTGGTCGGATGAGCGTATTTCCTCCCTGGCGGACGGCCACCACGCCGACCACGCGTGCGGTGCGGAGGGCGGCGCATGAGCCCCGCCCGACGTTCCGTGAACCCGCAGCAGGAAGCCCTGGACTTGGGGCTTCCCGAGCCCGCCAAAACTAAGCCGACAAATACTAAGCCCGCGAAGGTTGAGACTCCGAAGACTGAGGTAGTGCAGGGTGAGCCAGTAGATTCTGAGCCTGTCGCCCGCCCTGTTTCTGCGACCCGTGCCGGTTCTGCGACCCGTGCCCAGCAGGGGACAAAAGATGCGCCGCTACTGAGCGATGAGCAGCTCCGCACCACCGCCGAGCTGACCGTGCGTGATCTTGCCGCCTACGCCCGAGGCGAGGTGAGCCGCGCCGAGCTGAGTGAACGCGCGGCACAGCGCGCCAGCGCACCCTACCGTAAGGCGCTCAAGACGCTCAAGCATTCGCTGGGTCCCGCCGCGCACACCATGACCGACGACGCTATCTACGAGCTGGTCGATATTGCGTTGGCGGCGCGGCAGGCTACTCAGCCGGAAGTAAAACAGCCGGATGCACATCAGCCGGAGGAACCTGCTCAGAAGAAGCCTGCGCAGAAGGCACCCGCCCAGAAGAAGCCAGCTCAGAAGAAAACAGTTCAGAAGGAACTAACTCAGAACGAACCGATCCCGCAGGAGAGCGAAACTGCCGCGCGGGCTATTTCGGCGCGCCCGCAAAAGGTAACGAAGGCA
>CALGXU010000153.1 GCA_937935205.1 uncultured Rothia sp. | reverse complement strand
AAGCTACGAACGCTCCCACCGGGCAGGGCTTCTGAACCCGCGCTGGCGCATGTGTACGACCGGGACCGTACGGGTCCCGAACTTTTGACGTTTCTGCGACTAGAAACGATAACTAATGAGAGGTTGACCGCCCCTATGACGACGCAGTCTACGGATTCTTCCGCTACTACTGACGAGCACCGTAACCGCAATGCTGAGCGTGCGCAGCTGCACTCTACGATTTGGCGTATCGCTAATGATTTGCGCGGCTCGGTAGACGGCTGGGACTTTAAGCAGTACGTGCTGGGCATGCTCTTCTACCGTTATCTCTCGGAGAGCCAGGCACGTTTTATCGATAAAAATTTTGTGATGGAGGAGCCCTTCGCTCAGACCTCCGATGAACCCTTCACCTATGAGGTGAAGAAGATGATTGTTGATGAGCGTGGCTTCTTCCTACTGCCCTCACAGCTGTTCTCGAATGTGCACGAGAAGGCTCGTCAGGACCAGAACCTGAACGAGACCCTGGCGAACGTATTCAAGGCGTTTGAGGAGTCGGCACGCGGTACCGAGTCTGAGAACAACGTGAAGGGCCTCTTCGACGACTTTGTGCTGGATTCGAACAAGCTGGGTGTGAGCCCGGCAGCTCGTCACGAGAACCTACTCAAGCTCATGGACGCTGTGGCAGACATGAACCTGGGTAAGGACTACGAGGATAGCGAAAACGACGCCTTCGGCGACGCCTACGAGTACCTGATGGGTATGTACGCGGCGAATGCAGGTAAGAGCGGCGGCGAGTACTACACTCCGCAGGAGGTTTCGGAGCTGCTGGCGAAGATTGCCATGGACGGCCGCGACGCCGATAAGATCCGTACCGTGTATGACCCTGCATGTGGTTCAGGTTCGCTGCTGTTGAAGTTTAAGCGTGAGCTGGGTAAGAACTCGAAGGGCCTGTGTTTTGTCGGTCAGGAGATTAACCTGACGACCTATAACCTGTGCCGCATGAACATGATGCTGCACGGCGTGCCGGTGGACGAATTCAGTATTGCGCACGGTGATACTCTGATTGACCCGAAGCACCGTAACGGCAAAAACCCTAAGTTTGTAGAGCCCTTTGGCGCAATTGTGTCTAACCCTCCGTATTCGACGAAGTGGAAGGGTGATGATGACCCGACCCTGGAACACGATGAGCGTTACGCTCCTGCATCCGTGCTGGCGCCGAAGTCGAAGGCTGACCTGGCATTCACGATGCATATGCTCAAATCCCTCGACGAGGCAGGTACGGCCGCTATCGTTGAGTTCCCCGGTGTGCTGTACCGTGGCGGTGCGGAACGTAAGATTCGTGAGTACCTGCTGATAGAGAACAGGGTGGACGCTGTAATTCAGCTGCCTGCCAACCTGTTCTACGGCACGAGCATCGCAACCTGCATTCTGGTGCTGAAGAAGGGCCGCCGCAAGGACCATTCGGTGCTATTCGTAGACGCTTCGCAGCTCTTCGATAAGGGTAAGAACCAGAACATTCTGGGCCAGTCACACCGTGAGAAGATCCTGGAAGTGCTGGCAACTCGTGAGGAGCGTGAGCATTTCTCGGCTCTCGTTCCGGTGCAGAAGCTACTGGAGCAGGAGGCGAACCTGGCGGTGTCGAGCTGGGTTGAGCCGGAGGACACGCGTGAGCGCGTGGATATTGTCGAGCTGAATTCTCGTATTGAGGGTATTGTGGCTCGTCAGGCTCAGCTGCGCGTGGAGATTGACGCTATTGTGGCGCGCCTGGAAGGCGGCGAGTAGTCGTGGCGGAAGTGACGAATTATATTGACCGCCTGGTGGCTGAGCTCTGCCCGGACGGGGTGGATTTCTACCCTATTGAGGAGCTATTCACTACCCGTAATGGCTACACTCCGTCTAAGTCCAATAGCAGCTATTGGGAGAACGGAACTGTTCCCTGGTTCCGTATGGAAGATATTCGTGAAAATGGTGGAGTCCTTTCAGAAGCCTTGCAGTCCGTTCATGAAAGCGCTTTGAAAAAGGGTGGCATGTTCCCCGCTGGTTCAATCATTGTGGCAACTTCTGCAACGATTGGTGAGCATGCGCTAATCAACGTAGATTTTTTGTGCAATCAGAGGTTTACCGTTCTGACCCCTAAGGAAGAGTTCAAGAGCCTTCTGTTGCCTAAATTCCTCTACTACTATTCGTTTGTTCTGGATCGTTGGTGCCTTGCAAATACTACGCAGTCCAGCTTTGCCAGCGTGGATATGAAACGTTTCAAGAAGTTTGAGTTTCCTGTTCCGCCTCTGGAGATTCAGGAAGCGATTGTTGAAATTCTCGACAAATTCACGAACCTGGAAGCGGAGCTGGAAGCGGAGCTGGAAGCGGAGCTGGAAGCGCGTACTCTGCAATATGAGTACTACCGTGGCTCTCTCTTTGGAACTCTCAAAGACCCCGCAACTGGTCTTCCTGCTATTGCTGGTCTGGTGAAGGCGCTCTGCCCTGATGGAGTAGAATATCGCTCTCTGAAAGATGTTGTAGCCAAGAATTACGGTGGTGGAACTCCCAGCAAATCTAAAGCAGAGTACTGGGGTGGCAATATTCCTTGGGCTTCTGTGGGTGACCTTTCTGACGATGTCTTGGAAGTTACTGATACCAGGTCAAAAATTACAGAAGAGGGGGTAAAAGGAAGTTCCACCAATGTAGTTCCCGCAGGCTCGGTTATCGTCGCAATTAAAATTAATCCTGGCAGGATGAAAATTGCTGGAATGGATTTAGCAATTAATCAGGATATTCGCGGGCTAGTGCTGAATGATTCAATGAACGCAAGGTTTTTGACTTATTACTTCATGACCCTCGTGTTTGCTGGTCATGGAACAATCGTCAAGTCAATTACTAATAAGCATTTGATGGAAACCAAAATCCCGGTTCCTCCTCTGGAAATTCAGCAGCGCATTGTCGATATTCTCGACCGCTTCGACGCCCTAACCACCAGCCTCTCCGAGGGTCTACCCGCAGAGCTGGCAGCGCGTCGCAGCCAGTACGAGTACTATCGTGACCAGCTACTTTCTTTCCCCCGCAAGGGCGAAAACTAGTAGATACCTGCGTATCACGCGTGAACCCCGTGCAGGGGAGGGCAGCCACCCTCCCTTGCACGGGCCCCTAGACTTCAACCACACTCAACCCCTTTGGGCTCACTACCCCTGTGGCCCAAGCATCCACGCACTCAACCCATCTATGCAAAGGAGCACCCCCGTGGAAACCGTACCCAACCACCCCCGCCCCACCGAAGGACGCACCGAAAGC
>CALGXU010000152.1 GCA_937935205.1 uncultured Rothia sp. | reverse complement strand
GGAGCTGGGCATCATGAAGATGAGCAGCGCCAGGTTCACGGCGGTTACGCGTGCCGCCGCGAAACGGCTGAACTCCTTGTTGGAGGCACGCACCACCGCCGGGCCGCCGCCCATACGCTGAGGCAGCAGGTAGCTCATTGCGCCGAGCAGCAGCTGCAGCAGGAAACCAACCACGAAGATGGGGGTGACGGCGCGCATGTCCAGCTGCGCGAAGGGGACGGTCGCCACCATGTACGCAGTCGCCGCCACGCCAACAATCAGCCAGAGGAAGCCCATACCGACGCTCATCGGCGGGTACTCGTTCGGGCGCTTGGTTTGCAGGGTACGCACCATCACCCAGGCGACAATGAGCAGGCCAACCAGGTAGACGACCAGACCCGCAGTAGCGAGCGGGCGCATCCCAAAAATCGCGCCGACAAGGATCAACACCAGGCCACCGCACATCAGGTACAGGGCACGCAGGCTGTGGGTGAGCGCCTTATCGACCATCTTCGTGCGCAGCATGGTCGGCCAGAACGTCACCAGCGTACCCACCGCGGTAATACCGACGAAGCCGAGCACGTTCACCGCCTCGTGCGCGAGCAGGAACTGCGAATGCAGGGTGCCGGACAGGTTCGGGTAGGCAATCATGCCGCCAAACGCCGCGCCGAGGGGCAGCAGCAGCGCCGCAACAATGTAAAAGCGAATCGTCACACCGAATCGCGACGGCAGAGCCTGACGCACCTGCTTCAGCAGGTAGATGCCGTGCCAAGCGACCATCGAACCGACAATGAGCGCACCCACCACCGTGGCGGCGTACAGTCCGGGTACGCTCAGCTGACCGACCATGCCGATCATGAGCACGAGAATACCGGCGTTCAGAATGAAGATGCGGCGCACCTGGGTGCCGCGGTGCTCGTCCGGGATTTTGATCTTCATGAGCGCTTCGGTGAAGTGCTGCGACCAAATCAGAATCGAGTTCGTAATCAGGCCGAGGGTGACAATATGCACCATCAGCCAGCCGCTATTCGGGATAAACCTGTGCAACAGAAGCACGCCGACAAGGGTAAACATCCAGTGGGAGACCGGCTTGGAGGCGCGACGATGCCACGTACCGCGACCGGATGCGCGGCGTGCAATCTCTTCGGGGGTGAGGTTCGCGCCGGGCGCCTCAGCGGGACGCGCGCCAATGCTCAGGCCGGAGGAGCCGCCTCCGGAGACGTTCGCGCCTGCGGGCTTGCCGCTCGTGTTCTCGCCTTCGGGTGGGGTGCCGAGATGTTCACTCACGTGATCACTGCTTTCACTGCTGGTTGTTCGTGGACGTCGGTGTGTGGGGCACCGTCAGCCCCTGCGTTGGGGCGGGTGCCAATAAGCCCATTATATTGCCCGGTTAGTACCAATTTTGAAGACATTACGTGCATATGAAGGCGGCTCATATCGTGATAGTTGTGCTTGGGCGCTCGAGCTAATTTGCCTCTGCGAATCTCCCCCCTGCGAATCTTCTCCCCAATGCATCCTTCACAGGTGCGCGCGATAAACTATTAGGATTCCAAAATCAGATGCCCGCCCACCCTACGCGCGCATCCGCCGGCACCAAGGTAAGGACAAGCACCTCGTGACAAGGACTAATTCCACTACCCCCGTGTGGGGAAAAATCGCCATTGCGGCACTCATCCTCATCATTGGCGGTGGATACGTCGTCAAAATGCTCACCAACCCCTTCGCCGGTATGGATTTCTCCATCTACCGCCTGGGCGCGATGACCATTTTCGATAACGAGGGCTTCACCCAGGACCTGTACTCCCCGACCCTGAACGATCACGGCGAGATTAAGCCGCCGTTCACATACCCGCCGTTTGCGGCGATGCTGTTCTTGCCGTTCGCGTTCCTGCCTCTGGAGGTCGGCAAGGTCATTATGGTGGTCGGTTCGGCTGTGGTGGCGTGGTGGATTTCCACGATCATCTACAACTATGTGAATGCGCGCGGCCGCGAACTGCCCCTGCAGCAGTACTTTGGTCGTGCCGGCACGATTGCGATGCTGACCATTCTGGTGGTTGCGGCTGGCCCGTGGCAGCGCACCCTGGACCTGATTCAGATTAACCCGTTCATTACGGCGCTGATTCTTGCCGATTTTGTGCGCCCGGCAACCCGCGTGCCGCGCGGCGTGCTGATTGGTATTGCGGGCGGCGTGAAGCTGACCCCGCTCGTTTTTGGCCTGATTCTGCTGGTCCGCCGCGACTGGAAGGGCATCGCGACCCTGGGTGCGACCTTCTTCGGCACCATTGCGCTGGGCTTCATTCTGATGCCCAAGGACGCGCCGGAATTCTGGTTCTCCGCGCTGACGAACCCCTCGCGCGTGGGCGGCCTGAACTTTGTGGATAACGTCTCGATTCAGGGCTGGCTGTTGCACTTCGGCCTCTCTGAGGGTGCCGTGAAGCCCATCTACTACGCCCTGGCGCTGGTCACGATTGTGCTGACCGCCGCGCTGCTGTACCAGCTGGAACGCCGCGGTGCCGCGCTGGCGCAGGTGGCGGTGACCGCCTCCCTGATGGTGGCGCTGTCGCCGATTAGCTGGTCGCACCACAACGTGCTGCTGCCCCTGCTGGCTGCCGTGTTCATCATGGATGCGTTCCCCACCTATTTTGCGGTTCAGCCGGCGTGGCTGCGCGTGACGGCGACCGTGTTCGCGGTGGTTGCGGTGCTGGGCCTGTACCTGTCGCCGATTAGGATTGCGTCCTGGTTCCACGGTAGCGCGGATGGTTTGGAACAGCTGGCTCCGGGCGCGTTGGCGGTTTCGGCTATTCCCGCGTTCTGCCTGTGGGTGACGATGACGCTCTGGTCTATTGCCGCCCTGAGCGCGCCGGTGCGTGGCGCGAAGGTTGAGCCCGTGCAGTACGGTTCCGTGCGTAGCGACGCGCCTCTGGGCTGGTGGGGTGCCCGCGCCGTTGTATCTGAACACGCGGCTACTACTTCTCGTGAGGCAACCGCGTGAGCCGCGAGAAGAATCGTGAGAAGAACACCGAGGCGGTAGCGCCTATAATCCCGTGGGCTTCGGCTGGCTCTACTACTGAACCTGCACCGGTTGCGGAACCGGCTGTTGAAAGCGCTGGGCCTGCCGCATCCTCTGCAGCCACCGAGGAAAAAGCGGCAAAGGAAGAAGTCGCCGAAGAAACCGCCAAGGAGCCCACAAAACCTGCGCGTCGCGGATTCTTTGACCGCATCCCCGGTCTGCGCAGCGGTGCGCTTTGGGCGCACCTGCTGTTCATCCTGGTTGCCCTCTACGCCTTCGACTACGTGACGCACGCGGCGGCTGACGATATTTACGTCTACCGCCTGGGTGCTGTCTCCCTCGCGGACGGCCCGGACGGCTACCAGCTGTACACCTTCCGCACGCGCGGCCTGCCGTTCACCTACCCGCCGTTTGCGGCGCTGCTCTTCTACCCGCTCGCGTTCCTCACCGAACCGCAGAGCATGCTGCTGATTACCGCCATTATTTGCGCGCTCAGCTACTGGTGTGCGTACCTGCTGTATTCCTACGCGCGTAGCCGCTCGTGGCGTCTGCCGCTGCAGAAGCACGTGGGTCATTGGGGTATGGTGTCGCTGATTGCGGCGCTGATTTGGATGTGCGGCCCGTGGCGTTTGACCACGCATTTTGGGCAGATTAACGCCATCATTTTGATGCTGATTCTTGCCGATTTTATGCGCCCGGCAACCCGCGTTCCGCGCGGTGTGCTGCTGGGTATTGCGGCGGGTATTAAGCTGACCCCTCTCGCGTTCGGTCTGTTGCTGCTCATGCGTAAGGACTGGAAGGGCATTGCGACCCTGGGTGCCAGCTTCGCCGCGACCGTGGGTATCGGCTTCCTGGTGATTCGTGAGGAGTCGCTGACGTTCTGGTTCCACGCGGTGCATGATACTTCGCGTGTGGGCTGGTTCAGCTACTTCGATAACGTGTCGATTATGGGCACGCTGACCCACGCGGGCCTGCAGCATCACCTGACGGCGACCGCCCTGTCGGTGGTGCAGGTGGCGTTGACCCTGCTGATTGTGCTGGTCACCGCGGTTCTGCTGGTTCCGCTGATTCGTGCCCGCGCGCTCATGGCGCAGCTCGCGCTGACCGCGTTCATGATGCTGCAGATTTCGCCGATTAGCTGGTCGCACCACAACACCTGGTACCCGCTGATGCTCGCCGCCGTGGTTATGGAAATCTTCCCGCTCATGTACCAGCGGGTCAGCTCCTTCGTCTTCACGCTGGCTGTTGTCTTGGCGACTGCGGCGCTGGTGGGTATGTACATTTCGCCGTTCTGGATCGTGCTGGCGTTCGCCCCGCACTTCAGCTCGGATCAGATTCTGATGGTGCCCGAAGGCTCCCTGGGCCTGATGGCGGGTACCATGCCGTACCAGTTGATTTACCTGTTTATTTTGGTGACGTTCTTCGTGTACCTGGCGAATCGTCAGTTGGTGGGACGTACGGCACGTGCCGCAGGCGCCGAACTAGCGGAGGCGAAGTACTCCCGCTAAGGAACCCCAGCTCACGGTTGCTACCCGCCCACGGTGGTTGCTCATTCATAGCGGCGGGCGCCTCCGGCAGGGGCGTCAGCCCGCCGGGCAGAACCTCAGAAGCATAGCCTCCGGACGTAGCCTCCCAGCATAAAAGTAACCCGGCATAAAAGTATCCCCCGCATCTATTCGGATGCGGGGGATACTTCTATACCCAGCCTACTGACCTAGTCAGCCAAGCCGCTAGTTAGTGCCGATGCTCCAGGTGACCGCGGAGTCGGTACGAACCTGCAGGTAGCTCTTGTTGCTCTGAACCCACTGAATGCTGCTCTTCACAGGCGACAGGGTCGAGGAGAAGAACGGGTCGTTCTTAGTCGCGTTCAGAACGCTGAAGCCGCGGGTGGTCGGGCCGCTGGTCTGGAACTCCATGGTCGCCTCGGTGCCTTCGTAGGTGAAAGCATAGTGGTTCATGGTGCTCTGGAACTTCTCACCCTTCTTGTAGTTGGGTGCGGAGTCTGCA
>CALGXU010000151.1 GCA_937935205.1 uncultured Rothia sp. | reverse complement strand
CGAGGGCGTTGCCGGATGCGTCCTTGCCGAGGCCGATGATGAGGGGGTTCAGCACCACGATGTAGCTCATGGCGAAGAATGCGGCGAGGCCGCCGCGGAATTCTGCGGCGATGGAGGAGCCGCGTTCGGAAATCTTGAAGTAGCGGTCGAGTGCGCTGGTGGGCGCTGCCGCCTTCTGGGGTTCAGACATGTGAGGATCCGTTGATGTTGTTCGGTGTGTACTGTTGCGCCGCCGGTTTCACGGGTGAAGCCCACGGGTGAATTTCACGGGTAAATTTTACGGGCCAGGCTCACGGGGTAAATCCCGGGTTGGGCGCCACAATGGTTCAACCATTGTAGGCGCCGCCGCGTAGCTTGTGCCGGTGAAACGCGTTGTGTGCGGCGGTCCAGTCGGTGACGTGGTGTTTCCCTGACCCCCGTAGCCATCACGCAGCTGCAACCAGCGGCTGAGGCGGAGACTGAGGCAGGGGAAGAATAGCGCAGGGCGGGGTACCGGCACCCCAAAGGTGCCGATACCCCGCCCTGCTGGTGCCTGCGCCTCCACGTGTGGAGGGTGAGGCACCCGATGTATTTAGTGCATCCAGCCGGTAATCAGGCCGTTAGCGAAGAAGATGAGGAACACTGCGGAAACCACGTACATGAGCCAGTGAACTTCCTTGCCGCGACCCTGTACCAGGCGGATGAAGACGTAGGACAGGAAGCCTGCGCCGATACCGTCCGCGATGGAGTAAGCCAGGGGCATGAAGATGATGGTCATGAACGCGGGGATACCCAGACCCCAGTCGTTCCAGTCGATGTTCACGGCCTGGCGGATCATCAGGAAGCCAACGAACACCATTGCGGGTGCAACAGCTTCGAAGGGCACGATGGTGACCAGCGGGGACAGGAAGATTGCGACGAGGAACAGCGCGCCGGTAACGATGTTTGCAAAGCCGGTGCGTGCGCCCGCGCCGATACCGGTTGCGGACTCCACGAAAATCTGGCTGGAGGAGGAGGAAGTGCCACCACCGACTACGGAGCCGAGGGCGTCCACGAGCAGGACCTTGTCGACGTTCTCAATCTGGCCGTCCTTGATGGTGCCTGCTTCGGTTGCAAGACCGACGGAGGTGCCCATTGCGTCGAAGAACGCGGAGATGAGGATGGTGAAGATCAGCAGAACAGCTGCCATGCCGCCGAGGGTGCCGAAGGCACCGAACAGGTCAGCGGAGCCGAACAGGGAGAAGTCGGGCAGCTTGCTGGTGTTGGAGTCCCAGACGGGGACGTTCAGGGACCAGCCGGTCGGGGACTGAAGCGAGCTGCCGGAGGGCACGACCTTCTCCAGGATGATGGAGAGGGCGGTGGAGGCGAGCACGCCGTAGAGGATTGCACCCTTCACGTTGCGGATGAACAGCGCAATGGTGAGGAACAGGCCGAAGAGGAAGACGAGGGTGGGCCAGCCGAGCAGGTGGCCGCTCACGCCGAAGGAGACGGGCACGGTGGTGCCGGCTGCGTCGGGCATGCGGCGGATGATACCTGCGTTGACGAGGCCGATGAAGGCGATGAAGAAGCCGATACCGACGACGATTGCGACCTTGAGCGATTCGGGGACCGCGTTGAACACTGCGGTGCGGAAGCCGGTCAGCACGAGGATGGTCATCAGCACACCCGCCCAGACGACCAGACCCATGATGGCGGGCCAGGTCAGTCCGGGGGTGGAAGCGATGGTGGTTGCCAGCAGTGCGTTCACGCCGAGGCCTGCCGCCATGGCGAAGGGCTGCTTGGCGATGACACCCATGAGGATGGTCATGACGCCTGCGACCAGTGCGGTCATTGCTGCGACCTGCGGTACACCGAGGGCGTTGCCGGATGCGTCCTTGCCGAGGCCGATGATGAGGGGGTTCAGCACGACGATGTAGCTCATCGCGAAGAAGGTGGCGAGGCCGCCGCGGAATTCGGCGGCGATGGTGGAGCCTCGCTCAGTGATTTTGAAGTAACGGTCCAGTGCGCCCTTGGCTTCTGCCTTGGGGTTCTGGGGAGCCGCGGTGTTCTCAGAAGACATTCGTGAAAATCCGTAGATACTCATAGTCGGGGCGGGCACCGGGGTTCCGAGCCCGCATAAAAAAGTGCCACTTCCCGGTGTGTTGGGGAGGTGACACTGTTGTTACCGAAATATTCTACGGTTAAAGTTTCTCTAAGCGTTAATCCAGGAAATTCCCAGCTTTCGTTCAGAAAGCCTGAAAAGGCACTGTAGAAACTATAAAATCCGCTGACTAGCAAAAAAATATATGTTTTGAATCTAAATAATTCGAAAATCTATACCATTTAGGTTGTGAAGGTGGTAGTCTTCTAGCACCAGGCCTGCGGTGGTGAAGTTTAGACCCACCCGCTACAGACGGGGATTCAACGATGAAAAATGCTCTGAGAGTGTGCGCAGTATTGTGCACGGTTCTGACCTTTCTGCTGGGTAGCGCCCTCATCTCTGTTCTGGAGACGCAGACTCCTATGGGTACCAATACGCAGGCACAGCTTTCTCTGCGTGCTTCGCAACAGTCTAAGTCTGAGCTGATTTAGAACTTTGATACTCTGGTGGATCGCTACGCTGCCGATGGTGCCCAGCTACTCAAGGTGGTCGCCGACCCCGAAGATTTCTGGCACGGAAAATCCGTCTACGTGTTCGGGGCGAATTCACTGAGCTCTGACGGTGAAACTATCGATTGGTTCGACCCGGATAAGCACGGGAAAAAATATCCATCACGAGCACTCGGGGATTCTTCGCTTGACGGCCAATACGCACTAGCCGGTAGCCAAGAATTTGTGCGTGCTTTTGAAAACCTTGCCCGTGAACAAGGTATGGATGTGAAAGTTACCTCCGTTAACCCGGTGCGTGTTGTCTACGGGGCTGTTACTTCTTCGGGCTCTCTGACGAGCCTTATCTGCCTGGCTGTGCTCTTCTGTACCGCAATCATGGGGTGGTTGTCGGTCCGTTCGCGAACTCAGAATATTCTGCTTCTGAACGGATACTCCCCGCAGCGCCTGCAGCTAAGGGATGCACAAGATCTCCTGCTCCTGGCGCTACCTCCTGCAGCGGTAACAGCATTGTGCATGGGATGCGTAGAGGGGTTCGTGTACGGGGTGGCGCATCTTCCTCAACTGGTGGGGGTTACAGCGCTGATTTTTGCCGTATTTACCGTTCTCATGCTGGTTGCTCTCCTGCTTATCAACCTCATGACTTGGCCGAGCATCAATGCTGTGGGACGCAGAGAACCGGCGTATCGACGTTTTACAGTTCCGAGCGCAATCGCTAAGTATGCTGTGGTGGTTTTAGTGGCGTGCACTATTCCGGGTCTGGTCTCAAGCGCTCAAGTGAGTTTGGGTAGGAGCGATTCGGCGGCCAGCTGGTCTCTTCTTTCTGACCAGTACACCTTACGGGTGAACGTGCCTGAAGCGACGATTCGGGATGAACAGGCGCTCGCCTCCTACGCCCAGGCCACAGTGCGTGCTTTAGGTTCTCTTGAATCACGGA
>CALGXU010000150.1 GCA_937935205.1 uncultured Rothia sp. | reverse complement strand
CTTCCTCGCCCTGCTCGACTCTTTCCTGCGGGTACGCTACGGCGTGGTTCCCGCCGCGATTCCGGTGCGTTCGGGTGCGCGAGCAGCCGATAGCGCCTCCGCCGAGGAGCCTCAGACCAATACCGAGCCCGGCCGCCTGACCGCCTTGGCACGCCGCATCCCCGTGTGGGCTCTACCCGCCGCGGCGCTCTTCCTCGCGGCGTCCCCGATTTTCGTGCCCGGCTCCCAGCAGCCCCTCGCTTCCCTGGGTAATGCGCAGTTCACCGCCTCTGCGCTGACTACGACTGACCAGATGAAGCAGGAGGCCGTCCAGAAGGTGCCCGAAGGGGTGACGGTCGCATCTGACCTGTCGATTCTGACCCAGTTGATTCCCGGTCGTACCGTCTACTGGATTGGTCACACCGGTGAGCCCGCACCCGACTACGTGGTCATTGACCGTAAGAGTAACTCCTGGGGCGGCAACCCGCCGACCAATACCGCACAGTACGCGGCTGACCGCTACGGCCACTCCTACGCTAAGTATGCGACCGTCGGCACGATTGATATTGTGCGCCGCGTAGACTAGCCCCTCGGTTCAGTGGCTCAATGAGCGACCACCCCGCAAACGCTGGGGTGGGCGCTCGCCGTTAAGAGATGAGGTTTTAAGCACCTTTTTATAGCCTAGGCGGGCACCCTACTGTACACTGGATAGAACACGGGAACCCCCGATGAAGGTCTTGTGCGCACCCGGCACCCAAGGTGGTGCTGGAATTGTAGGTGCGCCGTACTCACCATCACCGATTGATACGCCCCATAAACTTGCGGTTCACACCGTACACGCGGGCTTCTCTTAACGATCTCTGGTCCAGCGTCTTTGCTGCGTCTGCTGTAACAGACACACCACCGCCGTGTCAGCGGGAAGGCGAACCACCAGGAATACGTGACATTGCATGTGAGCATTACCCACCCTGTACACCCCTGAATCACAGGGACTACTGCGCGCCGAGCGTAGAGCACGAACAGGCGTGCGGATAATGTGCCGAGAAATTCAAGACCACCCCCAGCAAAGAGCCGCTACCTGAGCATCCGCAGAAACAGCTGACGGATTAGCCGGTAACGGAGGACCCCTGGACGTTCTACTCCCCAGGGGATGATGTGTGGCTGGGCCGTGAAGGGGACACCCGGTAAGCGCCGAAAAGCGTGCGCTATCCACCCCTACCGTATAGAGGAAAAATTGACTGAGAATACTGCTACCCCGGCCGAACTGAACGCCGAGGCAGAGACCGCTGTGACCACTGAGAACATTACCGAGAACACCGTTGAGAGCCCTGCTGTAGAAGCAGAAGAAACCACTGCAGAAGCTACTGCAGAAACCGCCGAAAAGGCTGAAGAAGAAGGCGTACGCTTCACCGACCTGGGCCTGGACGCCCGCGTCCTGGCAGCCCTGGAAGAAGTAGGCTACGAGAAGCCGTCCCCCATCCAGGAACAGACCATCCCCCTGCTGCTTGAGGGCCGCGACGTGGTCGGTCTGGCACAGACCGGTACCGGTAAGACCGCAGCATTCGCGCTGCCGGCCCTGTCCCGCATGGCGGAACTCGCCGACATCAACGGCGTCTCCCGCGACACCCAGGTTCTGGTCCTGGCACCCACCCGTGAGCTGGCTCTGCAGGTTGCAGAAGCCTTCTCCTCCTACGCAACCCACATGGAGGACTTCACCGTCCTGCCCATCTACGGTGGCTCCCCCTACGGCCCGCAGCTGGCCGGTCTGCGCCGCGGTGCGCAGGTCGTCGTCGGCACCCCCGGCCGCGTGATTGACCACCTGGAAAAGGGCTCCCTGGACCTGTCCAACCTGCAGTACCTGGTACTCGATGAGGCAGACGAAATGCTGCGCATGGGCTTTGCCGAAGACGTGGAAAAGATCCTCGAAGGCACCCCCGACAGCAAGCAGGTTGCGCTCTTCTCCGCAACCATGCCCAACTCGATCCGCAAGATCGCTCAGCAGTACCTGAACGACCCCGTCGAGATCCGCGTCAAGGCTAAGACCACCACCAGCGCAAACATCACCCAGCGCTACATGCAGGTCATGCACTCCCACAAGCTGGACGCAATGACCCGCGTGCTCGAGGTCGAAAACTACGACGGCATCATCGTCTTCGTACGTACCAAGAAGGAAACCGAGGAGGTTGCCGACAAGCTGAAGGCACGCGGTTTCGCGGCGGCAGCGATTAACGGTGACATCCCCCAGCAGCTGCGTGAGCGTACCGTTGACGCCCTGCGTGACGGCCGCATCGACATCCTCGTGGCAACCGACGTGGCTGCACGCGGTCTGGACGTTGAGCGCATCTCCCTGGTCGTCAACTACGACATCCCCCACGACACCGAGTCCTACGTGCACCGCATCGGTCGTACCGGCCGTGCAGGTCGCGAAGGTGCCGCAATCCTCTTCGTCACCCCGCGTGAGAAGTACATGCTGCGTCAGATCGAGAAGGCAACCCGCCAGAAGGTCGAGCCGATGCACATGCCCACCGCAGAGGCAGTGAACGAGACCCGTAAGCAGCGCTTCGCACAGCAGATTACCGAGACCATCGAGTCTGAGGACCTGAGCTTCTTCCGCCAGATTATCGAGGACTACGAGAACGAGCACGACACCACCGCTGAGGACATTGCAGCTGCACTGGCTGTTATCGCCCAGCAGGGTCGCCCCTTCTTCCTCGATGAGAGCGAAGATATCGCCCACAAGTCCCGCCCCTTCTCCGACGATGATTCGGATCGCGGCGGCCGCAAGGCAAAGCGTGCGCACAACGACGAGGGTATGGTCAACTACAAGCTGAACGTTGGCCGTTCCTCCCGCGTGACCGCAGGCGCTATTGTGGGTGCGCTGGCTAACGAGGGTGGCATTAAGGGCTCCCAGATTGGCTCCATCGACATTCGCCAGCACTTCACCATTGTTGGTCTGCCCGAGGACCTGCCCCGCGACTTCTTCGATCGCCTGCGCGACACCAAGATCGCTGGCGAGTTCATCAACATCCGCAAGGACAACGGTCCCAAGGGCGGCGGTGGCCGCGGCTTCGGTGGTGGCCGTCGTGAGGGTGGTTTCCGCGACTTCGATCGCCGCGAGGGTGGCCGTCGTGAAGGTGGTCGCCGCGAGGGTGGCTACCGCGGTAACCGTGACGGTGGCCGTGACTTCGGCGGTGACCGCGACTTCAAGCGTGGCGGCCGTGACTTCGGTGGCAAGCGCAATGACCGCGACTTTGGCGGCCGTGATAACCGCCGTGAGGGTGGCTACCGTGGCAACCGCGATGGCAACCGCGATGGTGGCCGTGACTTTGGCGGTCGCGACTTCGGTGGCCGCGATAACCGTCGCGATGGCGGCTACCGCGGTAACCGTGACGGTGGCCGTGATTTCGGCGGTCGCGGCAAGCGCTACTAAGATTTCGGCTAAGCCTGGATTCGCGGTATGAGGGGCTTGCTGAGGCTATCGGCTAGTAGCCTTGTCATCCGCATATGATTCAAAGACCGGCAGGGGAGTGATGAGCTCTCCTGCCGGTCTTTTTTGCAATAGCTGTTGGGGCGCCAGCCAATGATGGGCTGTTAGGTGGCAGTGTGGAGAGCAATCAAGTATAAATGTGGCATATGCCATAGCTTTTCCGCTTGCGAGCATTCGTGAAGACCTGTATAGTTTTACCTGTTGCCCCGATAGCTCAGTGGTAGAGCGCCATCTTGGTAAGATGGAGGTCCCGGGATCGATTCCCGGTCGGGGCTCTCTCATTAATTCATGCGAGAGCACGTATTAATGATGTGGCGGTGTAGCTCAGCTGGTTAGAGCGCACGACTCATAATCGTGAGGTCGACGGATCGAGCCCGTCCACCGCTACGCCCCGATAGCTCAGTGGTAGAGCGCCATCTTGGTAAGATGGAGGTCCCGGGATCGATTCCCGGTCGGGGCTCAGATAAGCCTGTCTCTTCGGAGGCAGGCTTTTTTGTTTGCCTATTGTGTGTCTCAAGCCCGGTCTGCAGGCGCTCAGCGCACGGCTCGATACCGGATAGAGCAAGCCGGGTAGAGCAATGCCGGGTACAGTAAAGCCCCCGAGAAGAACTCGGGGGCTTCGTCGTTATGCTCTGATCAAAGCATTAGGAGGCGCGGCGCACCACCGGCAGCTGGGACAGCAGCTCGTAGGAATGCAGACGATCCTCATGCTCCCACGCCTCGGTCATGACGATGAGCTCGTCAGCGCCCGTGCGCGCCACCAGGTCCTCAATACGAGCCTGCGCGGTGGCGGGGGAGCCCACGATTGCCTCGGCGGTCATGCGTTCAATGTGCATCTTCTCCGCGTCGGTCCAGACGGCGTCCATATCTTCCACGGGAGGTGCGAACGACAGGTTGCCGCGCACCACGCCCAGGAAATGCTGCTGCTGGGTCGTGTACAGGTAGCGTGCGCGCTCGTCGGTATCGGCGAGCATCGCGGTTGCGCCCACCATGACGTAGGGCTGCTCCAGGTGCTCGGAGGGCTTGAAGTTTGCGCGGTAGGTGTCTACCGCCTCCTGCAGCATTGCGGGGGCAAAATGCGAAGCGAACGCGTAGGGCAGGCCTAGCTGCGCGGCAAGCTGTGCACCGAACAGGGAAGAACCCAGAATGTACAGGGGAACTTTCGAACCCTGACCGGGAATGGCGTGCACGCGGTGCATGGGGGCGGGGTCCCCCAGGAAACGCTGCAGCTGCTGCACCTCGGCGGGGAAGCTCATGGCGGCAGAGTCGTCGCGGCGCAGAGCGGAGGCGGTCATCGGGTCGGTGCCGGGCGCACGGCCCACACCCAGGTCAATACGATCGGGGTGGAACGCGTTGAGGGTACCGAACTGCTCCGCCACCACGTAGGGTGCATGGTTGGGGAGCATGATACCGCCCGAACCCACGCGAATACGCTCGGTGGCGGCGGCAATCTCAGCCATGACCACGACGGTTGCCGAGGACAGCAGGGAACCGGCATTGTGGTGCTCGGCGACCCAGAAACGCTCGTAGCCGAAGGACTCAGCCGCGCGGGCGGCATCGATGGTGTTGAGCATAGTCTGGTGCTGACGCTGATCGGGTCGATGCGGCATCAGGTCAAGCACCGAAATTTTTACACTGGAAGACACAATTTTTCCTTCTGAAATAGATTGCGGGTACCCACTCAGCCTACGCCTGCTCAGGCTGTAGGGGTAGGGGTGCGCCGGGCATCTTCGCTAGTAGGTAAAAATGCGACGAAATACTGCACGGCTGCATGCCGGTCACCTGCATTCCGGTTGCCTGCATGCCGGCTACCTGCACAGTGGGCTGTCCACTCTGCGCGTTCGAGCTGAACACTGTGCACAAGAACGGTAGACTGAAACCATGAGCATTAACCCTGAGATTGTGGGCAGGGTCTACCCGTCCGAGAACACCTACGTTGTCGGTCGTGAAAAGATCCGCGAATTTGCCCGAGCAGTTCACGCAGAAAACCCCCTCCACCACGACGTTGAGGCAGCCCGCGCGGCAGGGTACGCAGATGTGATTGCCCCGCCGACCTTTGCCATTATCCTGGCGCAGGCAGCTGATGCGGCACTCATCAACGACGATTCCGCCGGTATTGATTTCTCCCGCGTGGTGCACGCCGACCAGCGCTTCACCCACCACCGCCCCATCGTTGCCGGTGATGAGCTGCGCACCGAAGTTCACGTGGACTCCGTGCGCGTTATGGGTGCCGGCGCAATGCTGACCACCCGTGAAGAAATCGTTGACGCGCAGGGCGAGCCGGTCACCACCTGCATTTCTTCCCTGCTGGTTCGTGCTGAGGAGGAGAACTAATGGTGCGTTTTGAGGATCTTGAAAAGGGTCGGGACATCGGTTCGCGTACCGTGGAGCTCTCCCGCGCTTCGCTGGTGCGTTACGCTGGCGCATCCGGTGACTTCAACCCGATTCACTGGAACGAGCGTTTCGCCCAGTCGGTGGGTCTGTCCGGCGTAATTGCTCACGGCATGCTGACCATGGGTACTGCCGTGCAGCTCGTGAGCGACTGGGTGGGCGACCCCGGCGCGATTGTGGACTACCAGACTCGATTCACCAAGCCCGTTCCCGTGGCGGATGCACCCGGCGGCGAAAACCCCGACACCCCCACGAACGCCCTGACCATCAGCGGTAAGGTGGGTGCCCTGAACGAGGAGGAGCGCACCGCCCGCATTGACCTGACCGTCACCGCTCGCGATGAGGAAGGCAAGGAGCAGAAGGTTCTGATGAAGAGCCAGGCTGTGGTTCGTTTCTCGGCATAGATTTTCTGTGCGTCTAGATAATGTGTGAAAGCCCTGGCGCTACCCGATGCGGTGGTGCCGGGGCTTTTGCGCGCTCGGCTGTGTGCTTAACCTGTGCGCTCGGCTGTGCGCTCTCCTGCGGGCGGTGGTGCTTTGCGGGAGGTGTGCCGGAGAATGAAGGCAAAATCACCATAAGGTTTTCGTGACTTTAACGCGTGGCGGGTGTTGACCCCGCACAACGACCGGTATTCTTAACCTATGACTGAAAAGCTGTTGAGCGAACTGACCACCGCCCAGGTAGGCGGCCCCGCTAAGACCTACGTCCGCGCCACCTCCGAAGCAGAAATTATCGAAGCAGTCTCCGCTGCAGACGCCGCAGGCGAACCCGTCCTCATCGTGGGCGGCGGCTCCAACCTGCTGGTTTCCGACGAAGGCTTCAACGGAACCGTCGTGCACATCGCCTCCGAAGGCGTAGAGGTTCTGCCCATCCCCGCATGCGGCGGCGCGAACGTGCGCGTGCAGGCCGGCACCATCTGGGACGACTTCGTGAAGCTCAGCATCGAGAATGAATGGGTTGGCCCCGCGGCTCTCTCCGGCATTCCCGGCACCGTGGGTGCAACCCCCGTGCAGAACGTCGGCGCATACGGCGTTGAGGTGGGCGAGTTCATCGCCTCCGTACGCACCTGGGACCGTGAGAAGAACACCCGGAAGACCTTCGCGAGCGCAGACCTGCGCTTCGGCTACCGCGACTCGGTTCTCAAACGTGCAACCGTCAACGGCTCGCCCCGCTACGTCGTGCTGACCGTTGATTTCCAGTTCACCCTGGGTAGCCTGTCCTCCCCGATTCGTTACGCTGAGCTGGCGAAGAGCCTGGGTGTTGAGCCCGGTCAGCGCGCCGAATCCGCCCTGGTGCGTGAAAAGGTGCTGGAGCTGCGCGGCTCCAAGGGCATGGTGCTCAACCCCGAGGACCGTGACACCTTCTCCACCGGTTCCTTCTTCACCAACCCGATCGTTCCGCGTTCTACCCTGGAGTCTCTGCCCGAGGGCGCGCCGAACTTCCCGGTGGTCGTGAAGACTTCCCCGTTCACTGCGGGTGTCGAGGACCCCGATCACGTGAAGCTCTCGGCTGCTTGGCTGATTCAGCATGCAGGTTTCGATAAGGGCTTCGGCCTGGAGGGTGAGTCCCGCGAGATTGCTCAGGGTCGTGCGAGCCTGTCGACCAAGCACACCCTGGCGATTACGAACCGCGGCGGCGCATCCGCTGAGGATATCTTCGCTATTGCCCGCGCTGTGCGCGATGGCGTGCGTGAACGTTTTGGTGTGACCCTGGTTCCTGAGCCTGTCGTGGTCAACGGCGAAATCTAAGCGCCCTCCCAACTGCGAGGGCAGATACAACAAACGCTTCGGGCAGTCTCTTCATTGGAGACCGCCCGAAGCGTTTTCTTGACCGTTGTATTGACTCGCTGAGCTAGTGGCGAGGGGAAAAGACGCGCGCCTGCCCCGGCAGGTAGGGCCTGCGCTTGGGCGCTGTGCGCGTTGCTGCCAGGGGAGCAGCGGGTAGGTGCTCCATCAACACCTGAACCGCCAGGGGAAGCTTCTGCGGCGGGCTGGGGGCGTGAAAAATCGGCTTATGGCGCGTGGGCCGGTACGGGTAGTATTCCGCGTCCTCGCTGTGGGACCAGACAAGGTTGCCGAACTCGCCGGGGACGGGGGAGAGCACGTTGGCGTAGTAGGCGCGTGCCTGCAGGTCGGTGCGCTCGGAGGCGCCGGTAGATACGCCGCCGGGTACGCGGTCCTGCTCTATGATGAGGGCGCGGACCATGCCTCCTACGGTGCTAATCGCGTTTACGTGTAGGGCGAGCAGATCCCCGTCCTTGTGGTCGACCTGCACTTGCCCATCCGCGAGGATTCGGGTGCCCATCGTGATGCTTCTGGCGATTCCTTCACAGAGGGCGTGGATGAGCGCCATGCGTGCCGGGTAGAGGTCTGCGATATCCCAGCCGATGAGGGCGGGGGCGGCGGAATTGCCTGCGTAGTCCTCGCAGGATTCGTAGGCTGCGACATCCACGTAGCCGCGGGCAATGGGCTCACGGTCGTAGGGGCGGCCGTCGCGCTGCTCCCAGAAGCTGAGGGCGGTTGCGGTGAAGACAGCCTGGCCGTCGCGTACGGCGACGCTGAGCGTAAAGTCCTGCGGGTAGCCGTTTTTGGTGCGCGGGCGCAGGGTGATTGCGCGGGTGTATTCGTTGAATTCCTCGGGCCAATCCAGGTAGTAGCTCATTTTTGCCCCGTCGCTACGGTGCACGGTGAGTTCGCCCGGTAGCAGCATGGCTTCGGGCACGCCGCCGGCACGTTCGGCAGCGTAGTGTTCGCTCACGGGCCAGGGGCTGAACTCAGTGCGGTAGGGGCTGGAGAGGAAGGAATCGAGCATAGAACGTATCCTCTCATAGTTTGAGGTTGTGGCGCATGGATATGCGGCTTTTATGACAAATGAGCTGCCCCCTCTGACGGCTCGGAAAGAGCGTTCAGAAGGGGCAGCTCATCATGTAGGGTGGGCGGCTCGTTAGAGGGATTCACCGCGGCGTTCAGGCAGCAGGAACACGGTGGTTGCCGCTACCAGGAACGCGGTGGAGAAGAGCGTAAAGAGCAACGGGGTTCCACCGAATGCGACCAGCGGCGGCACAATGAGCGGTGCCGCAATGGAGGCGATACGACCGATACCGGCGGCGGCACCGGTGCCGGTTCCGCGCAGGTGGGTCGGGAAGATCTCCGGGCTCAGGGCGTAGAGGGCACCCCACGCACCGAGGTTGAAGAAGGAGAGCATGCATCCGGCGAGGATAATGAACACCTCGGAGTGCGCCATACCGTAGCCGGCTGCCGCCAGTGCGGAGCCGAGCAGGAAGGTCGCCAGGGTTGCGCGTCGGCCCCACTTTTCGATGAGGTAGGCGGCGACCGCGTAGCCGGGCAGCTGGGCGAGGGTCATGATGAGGGTGAAGGCGAAGGACTTCACGAGGCTGAAGCCCTGGGCGTTCAGTAGCGCCGGAATCCAGATGAACGCGCCGTAGTAGGAGAGGTTGATGCAGAACCAGATGACGCACAGGGCGATGGTCTTGCGGCGCTGACCGGCAGCCCAGATGGAGTGAATTTTCGCGGATTCTGCGTTGTCGGCGCTTTCAGCCGCGCCGTGTGCGGAAGCGTCTTCGGTCTGCTTCTTACCGGCTCGGGAGAAGAGCGCGGGGGAGGCCTCGAAACGTTCGACCACCTGGCGTGCCTGATCGTGCTTGCCGACCGACTCCAGGAAGCGCACCGACTCGGGGGTTCCCATACGGATTACGAGCGAGTAGATGGCGGGAATCAGGCCGATGGCAAGCGCCCAGCGCCAGCCGTTTGCCTGCGGAACGATGAAGGTACCGATGAGAGCGGCGAGGATCCAGCCCAGAGCCCAGAAAGCCTCCAGGGCGACCACGACACGGCCGCGAATAGCGCGCGGCGAGAACTCAGAAATCAGGGTGGATGCCACGGGAAGTTCCGCTCCCAGGCCCAAACCGACCAAGAAACGGAAGACGAGCAACACACCCAGGGAGGTTGCCAGGGCGGAGGCGCCGGTCGCCAGACCGTATACCAGCAGGGTGAGGGCGAAGATGTAGCGGCGGCCGAGCTTATCGGCGAGTAGACCGCCGAAGGTTGCGCCGAGCGCCATGCCGACGAATCCGATGGAGCCGAGCCAGGAGGCTTCGGTGGGGCTCAGATGCCATTCCTTGATGAGGGCTGCCATGACGAAGGAGATGAGGCCAACGTCCATGGCGTCCAGTGCCCAGCCGAGACCCGAGATACCCAGGAGTTTACCGTGGGCGCGGGTGAAGGGCAGGTTTTCGAGGCGTTCGTTGAGGGTCGGTGCGGCGTTGCGTTCAGCAGCGGGCGCAGAGGTGCCAGCGGGCGCAGCAGCGTTGGTGCGGGGTGAGTCCGTTGATACGGGACGTGAGGAGGACACGGTGGTGGGTCGCTTCCTTAGTGTTTAGGCGTGATGCCGGGTGAATTGGTCCTTTACAGTGTATAAAGGTACTTTCGACTTGAACACCATTGAAACGAAAAAATTTTAAAGATGACGGAAAAATCTCATCATGAAGAAATCTTTCACAGCCGCAACCCAGCTGTGAATGCTATTCTCTAACCACCGCCGCCCGGTGAAACTCACCTACGGCACGTTTGGAAGGACCACCCCTGAAAACCATTGAAGATGAAGTCAAGGAAAGCGAGACCAGCCGCTTTCACCGCTGGCTCGAAGCCCGCAAGGAGCGCATGCACGCGCATCCGGTCATGCGTCATCTCTACAAGCCCCTCGTCATCGGTGTGGGCGCCTTCTGCTTTATCGCCGGCCTCATTATGCTCGTCACCCCCGGCCCCGGCTGGCTGTTCATCTTCATCGGCCTGGGTATTTGGGGCACCGAATTCACCTGGGCACGCCGCGCCAATATTTTCATGAAGCACGTGGTGCTCACCGCCTGGTACCGCTACTGTGCCTGGCGACAGCAGCGCAAAGAGCGCAAAGCCGCACGTAAGGCAGAACGCAAAGCCGCCGCCGAGAACCATCGCTAAGCCCGCATAAGCTATACCTAGACACAGAAGCCCTCGCTCCCATCCGATAAGAATGGTAGCGAGGGCTTCTATATAGGCTTGTCAGTGAGCTTTAGAGCTTGCCAATAGCAATCTGCAGCATACGGCGAATCGGCTCAGCAGCACCCCACAGCAGCTGGTCACCCACGGTGAACGCGCTAATGTACTCGGGGCCCATAGCGAGCTTACGTACGCGGCCGACCGGAATCTCCAGAGAACCGGAAGCAGCCACGGGGGTCAGCTGCTCCATGGAAGCCTCACGCTCGTTCGGCACGAAGCGAACCCAGGGGTTGTCCTCAGCGATGATGCGCTCAATCTCCTCGAGCGGCAGGTCCTTCTTGAGCTTGATGGTCAGCGCCTGAGAGTGCGAGCGCATTGCAGCGATACGGACGCACAGGCCGTCCATGGTGATCTTGTCGTCTTCGGGGCGGCCCAGGATCTTGTTGGTCTCGACCTCAGCCTTCCACTCTTCGCGGGACTGGCCGTTACCCAGGTCGGAGTCAATCCAGGGAATCAGGGAGCCAGAGAGCGGCACACCGAACTGGGAGGAATCCAGCTCACCGGAGCGCTGCTTAGCGAGAACCTTGCGGTCAATGTCCAGAATTGCGGATGCGGGGTCGTTCAGCTCCTCGGAGACCTCGTTGCCCAGGTCGCGGAACTGTGCGAGCACCTCGCGCATGTGGCGGGCGCCGCCGCCGGAAGCGGCCTGGTAGGTCATGGAGGTTGCCCACTCGACCAGGTCGTTCTTGAAGAGGCCGCCCAGACCCATCAGCAGGCAGGAGACGGTGCAGTTACCGCCGACGAAGTCCTTCACACCGGAAGCCAGGCCGCGGTCGATGACATCGCGGTTGATGGGGTCCAGCACGATGATGGAGTCATCGTTCATGCGCAGGGTGGAAGCGGCGTCAATCCACAGGCCGTCCCAGCCCGCTGCACGCAGCTTCGGGTGCACAGCCTCGGTGTAGCCACCGCCCTGAGCGGTCACGATGATGGAGTGCTTGCGCAGCTCATCAATGTCGTAGGCGTCCTTCAGCTCGGACGGCTCGAGAACGCCGTCGAAGGTGGGCGCCTGGCCACCAACGTTAGAGGTGGTGAAGAAAACGGGGGTAATGCCCTCGAAGTCGCCTTCCTCAACCATGCGCTTCATGAGGACGGAGCCCACCATGCCGCGCCAGCCAACAAAACCTACAGAGTCACCGGGATTAAAGTTCATGGTTCCCAGTGTACTCTCAGGCTGGCGGGTGCGGACTGACACCGTACAAAAAATTTGATATTCGGAACGGCCCGGTACCGGCACGTGCGCGAGAGCTACAGGCGCTCCAGGCGCTGGAACGAGAAGTACATGGGGTTCTTCGTGCCCGACTCATCGAGCAGGTAGCCCTTCTCGCTATTCTCCCAAGCACTCTCGGAGGTGATCCGCCAGCACCCGTTCGGGGAGCTGACCTCGCAGTGACCCGCAGAATCGGCAAGCTGCAGTTCGGGCGCTCGCGTATCGCCGGTAATCTCGTTACCCTCCTGGCAGTAGAAGAGGGTGCGCTCCACCGTCTCTACCCGACCGAAGGCGGGCAGGTCGGTGCGGGAGAGCGCCTCCGCATAGACGGAGCCGCCGCCAATAATCCAAGCATCAACCGCGGCGGTATCTGCGGGGGTAGCTTCGACCGGCGCGCCCGCGGCGTCACGAGCCGCGTACAGCGCCGCATCCAGCGAAGGAACCCACAGCGCACCATCGCGTTCTTCCGCCTCGGCGACCGAACGGCTAATCACAATATTGGTGCGGCCCGGCAGGGGGCGAAAACGCGGCGGAAACGACTCCCACGTGCGGCGACCCATAATCACCGGAGCACCCAGCGTCACCTTCTTGAAGTGCGCCAAATCCTCCGGAGCGTACCAGGGCATATCCCCGTCACGACCGATAATGCCGGCATCAGTTTGAGCCCAAATAGCGCCCAGACGATACATCATGCCTCCTTACAACCTGCAGTTAGACCGCAATGGGGGCGGCAATACCGGGGTGGTGCTTATAATCCACCAGCTCAAAGTCTTCATACTCGTAATCGAAAATAGAAGGCTTCTTGGTCTTAATAACCAGCTTTGGGTACGGGTACGGTGCGCGCGGCGGGTAGGGGTTACCCTCAGGGTCGGTGCCGTAGCCCAGCTGCTTCTTCACCTGCTCCAGATGGTTCGAATAGATGTGGCAGTCACCGCCGGTCCACACGAACTCGCCCGGCTCCATGCCCACCTCCTGCGCAATCAGGTAGGTCAGCAGAGCGTAGGAAGCGATGTTGAAGGGCACGCCCAAGAACATGTCCGCGCTACGCTGGTACAGCTGGCAGGACAGCTCCTTCACACCGTCCGCGCGCTCGTGCACGTAGAACTGGAACAGCGCGTGGCAGGGCGGAAGCGCCATGTTGTCCACCTCGGCGGGGTTCCACGCCGAAACAATATGGCGTCGCGAGCTCGGGTTATTCTTCAATGAATCGATAACCTTCGCAATCTGGTCAATCGTGCCGCCGTCGGGGGTCGGCCACGAACGCCACTGCACGCCATACACCGGGCCCAAATCGCCGTTCTCATCAGCCCACTCATCCCAAATGGTCACGCCGCGCTCCTGCAACCAGCGCACGTTCGACGAACCGCGCAAAAACCACAGCAGCTCAATGGCAACAGACTTGAAGTGCACGCGCTTGGTGGTAATCAGAGGGAACGACTCACGCAGGTCAAAACGCATCTGACGACCAAACACGCCGAAGGTACCTGTGCCGGTACGGTCGGAACGTTGCGCATCCGCCGCAATGGCGTCCTTGTTCTCCTCGAGGATTTCGCGCAGAAGATCTTCGTAAGGGGTGGGGATCGCATGAGTCATAAGAAAAACCTTGAATCCTGTTAGTAGGCGTCAGAAGCGGCACAATCAGCCGCCTCTCTATTGTAAAACTCTCAAAGATGTACGGATACAGCAAACGCGCTGGGCATAAAGCCCAGCGCGCTCGCCGTTAGAAGATCAAAGTATATGGCTGTTAGTCCAGAGCCGCGCGTACACGCTCCACCGAGACAATACGCGGGTCATCACCCTCAGTCACCTGCAGAACCAGGGCATCGCCGGGCTCCAGGTACGGATCCTCGGTCGGAAGAACCTCCGCGGAACCCTCGAACAGGTACTCGCGCAGAACATCCAATACCCGAGACAGTACCGGGCGGTGAGTGCACAGCAGCGAGGAAGAATCCTTATCGAACAGCGACGCCACGGTACGGGCAACACGCGCCGGGTGACGCTGAGCGCCCGCCTCAGACAGGGACTTCTTCTCCTTCACCGACACACCGTAATCTACCGAGTACGGGGTCACGGTCTGAACGCAACGCAGCCACGGGGAAGAAATAATGCGGCTCGGAGCCCATGCCGCAAAGAGACGGCTAGAAGCCAGCGCCTGACGCTTGCCGGTTGCCGCGAGCGGGCGGTCATCCTCAGCGGCAGCCCAGTTCGAACGCGGCTTAGCCTTCGCGTGGCGGGCAATCAGCACCGGGCGGGTGCGCAGCGCATCCGCCTCAGCCAGAGCCTCCAGGGACTCCAGGGGTGCCAGGTCGTCCTCGTTGGTCAGAAGGGCGCGAGCAACCTCGGTGGATACCCAGCGCAACTCATCCACTTCACCCTCATCCGCCAGGGCGCGGGCACCCTCGGGAAGCTCAGCGGACCAGTAGAAGACATCCTTGGGACGGCCGCCCACCGGGTAGGAAGTCACCGCCAGGGGCACACCCAAAACAACCTGCAGGCCGACCTCTTCGCGAATCTCACGAATAGCGGTCTCCGCCAGGGACTCGCCTGGATCCTGCTTGCCCTTAGGCCAGGACCAGTCATCGTAGCGGGGGCGGTGAATGACCAAGACCTCAAGCGCACCATCGCGCATGCGCCAAATCAGTGCGCCAGAAGCAACAATATCCGCAGTGTTCGCGGGGGTGCGGTCAATGCTGTTGACCGCATCAAAACGTCGTGCCGAGTAGTAGACGGAGGGGGAATCCAGCAGTGCCATATCTCTCTGAACCTCTTCGCTAGGCTGCGCACAATGCCAGCGGGCACCATGCTCCGCGTCTAATTGTAGGTGAGAGAAGCGCCAAGTTGTAATCTCAACGTAACCTGTTGTTCACTTTTGCGCTAAGTGCACTAGTCCACCGCACGTTTTTTTACACGACACGCGGAAAACCCCGCCTGCCCCACACTATAAAGCGCGAGAACAGACGGGGTTCACCACCAGGAATCACTGGCAGATCAGCGACAAATCCTTAGACCTTATCCACCACGTTCTTACGAGAACGCGAGCTCAGGTAGTACGACTGCACATCCTGCAGCGGGTTGCCCTGATCATCGGTATCGTGGCGGGTCCAGCTACCCTCAGAATCCAGGTGCCAAGTACGCGAAGAATCACTCATGTAGATGGTGAACATGTCACGCAGGTACTTCACGTGGCGCGGATCCTTCACCGGTACCAGAGCCTCAATGCGGCGGTCCAGGTTACGGTGCATCATATCGGCAGAGCCAATGTAGACAATCGGATCGCCACCGTTCTCAAACGCAAACACGCGCGAGTGCTCCAAGAAGCGGCCCAGCACCGAACGGACGCGAATATTCTCGCTCAGACCCTTAACACCCGGGCGCAGCGCGCAAATACCGCGAACCACCACATCCACCGGCACACCAGCCTGCGAAGCACGGTACAGCGAATCGATGACGGCCTCATCCACCATGGAGTTGCACTTGATCTGAATCTTCGCCGGACGGCCCGCCTTGTGGTTCTCAATCTCCTGATCAATGCACTCAATCAGGCCGCTACGCAGAGTACGCGGAGCCACCAGCAGCGACTGGTAGTTGGTCTTCGGCGCGTAACCAGACAGCTGGTTGAACAGGCGGGAAACATCCTCACAAATCTGCTCATCGCAGGTGATGATGCCCAAATCCTCGTAGAAACGAGCGGTGGACGGGTGGTAGTTACCGGTACCAATGTGCGCGTAACGACGCAGATGGTTACCCTCGCGGCGCACCACCAGCGACAGCTTGCAGTGCGTCTTCAGGCCCACGATGCCGTACACCACGTGCACGCCCGCGCGCTCCAGCTTACGAGCCCAGGAGATGTTGGCTTCCTCATCAAAGCGAGCCTTAATCTCGACCAGCGCCACAACCTGCTTGCCAGCCTCAGCCGCCTCAATCAGCGCATCCACGATGGGGGAGTCGCCACTGGTGCGGTACAGGGTCTGCTTAATCGCCTGAACACGCGGGTCAGCGGCAGCCTGAGCCAGGAACGCCTGCACACTGGTCGCGAAGGAGTCGTACGGGTGGTGCAGCAACACGTCGTGGTCGCGGGCGGCAGCGAATACATCCGCAGCCTTCGCGGTCTCGGTGGCGTTGAGCCAGCGGGAAGTGTGCGCAATGTGCTTGGGGTAGTGCAGAGCCGGACGGTTCGCACGAACAATCGCGCTCATGCCGCGCAGATCCAGCGGAGCCGGCAGACGGTACACCTCGGACTCATCAATGTTCAGCTCAGAAATCAGCAGATCCAGGATGGTCGGGTTGATGGTGTCCTCAACCTCCAGGCGGACCGGCGGGCCGAAACGACGGCGCAGAAGCTCCTTCTCCAGAGCCTTCAGCAGGTTTTCTGCATCGTCCTCTTCCACCTCAAGATCCTCATTACGGGTCACACGGAAGACGTGGTGCTCCACAACCTCCATGCCCGGGAAGAGGGCGTCCAGGTGCTCAGCAATGATGTCTTCGAGCGCAATGTAGCGGCTCTCGCGGCCCGCAGTGTTGGCGGCGCGCGAACCATCCACAGAGACCATACGGTCCAGCTGATCGGGCACCTTCACGCGAGCGAACAGCTCCTTGCCGGTCTGCGGGTTACGCACCAGCACCGCAAGGTTCAGCGACAGACCCGAAATGTACGGGAAGGGGTGCGCCGGGTCAACCGCCAGCGGAGTCAGAATCGGGAAGATGTCCTGCATGAACTCCTGACGCAGACGCTGCTTAGCGTCCGTATCCAGGTCATTCCAACCCACGATGCGGATGTTCTGCTCCTCCAGAGCCGGCAGCACCTGGTTGTGGAACACATCAGCGTGACGAACCTGCAGCTGGTGAGCGCGCTCAGCAATCTCTTCCATCTGCTCCTCGGGGCTCAGACCAGCAGCCGAAGGAACCGCCAGACCGGTCGCAATGCGGCGCTTCAGACCCGCCACACGCACCATGAAGAACTCGTCCAGGTTAGACGCCACAATCGACAGGAAGTTCAGACGCTCCAGCAGGAACAGGTTCGGGTCCTCCGCCAGCTCCAGCACGCGGGTGTTGAAGTCCAGCCAGCTGCTCTCACGGTCGAAGAAACGCTCCGGGCCGAACTCCTCTTCAAGGCTGAAGTAAGAGCGCTTCTCGCCCTTCTCAATGCGGTCACCGCGGGACTCGGCGCGCTCAATCTTCGAAATATCGTGGCCAATGTGAATAACGCCGGTCATGGGCGCAGGCTCAGAGGGCTTGGGCTTAGGCGCCTTATTCAGGCCATTGGGGGCGGGTACCATACTGTACTTGCCTTTCTGATCGGGGATAAGTCGTGAAGAAGTACGCCAACTGTGGCGCACCAAAATTAGGCGGCAGGCTCATTCTGCTGGGCGGGGGCGTACATGCGGTCAACTGTCGCCACACCGAAACCCAACGAAGTGTAGAGAGAGTATGCGGCGGTGTTATCGGCGTCCACGTACAGGTCGATGGCGCGCAGCGGCTCGCCGTTCTCGTCCTCAGCGCACGCCAGGTACGCCAGCGCACGCAGGGTGAGGGTTCGGCCCAGGCCGCCTCCCTGTGCCTGCGGGTTCACACCCACCACGTAAATCTCGCCGGAGGGGGATAGCTCGCCCTGCTCCTGACCGGTCGGGATTTTCGTCCAGGTGAACGCCGCAATAGCGGAATCATCATCCACCTCGGAGGCGATGAAGAAACCCTCGGGACGGAACCAGGGGGAGCCGGTGCGCTCGCGCAAATCGGCAAGGGTGAGCTTGCCCTGCTCCGGGTGGTGCGCAAACGCTG
Source organism: uncultured Rothia sp. (assembly GCA_937935205.1). Taxonomy (GTDB): domain Bacteria; phylum Actinomycetota; class Actinomycetes; order Actinomycetales; family Micrococcaceae; genus Rothia. The sequence goes on along the minus strand of CALGXU010000150.1, from coordinate 19,175 downwards.
CGGCGTTCACGCGCAGCCAGGGGAATTCGTCCGCGCCGGTGAAGGTGCGCATCCGCAGGTTCTCCGGCAGGGTGCGCGCATCGGAGCGTTCCACAAGGTCTTCGCGGGTCTGCGCGTCCAGGGGCAGAACCATCTTGTACAGCACGCGTACTGGCTCGAAGCCGTGCAGGGTTGCGAACGCGTGGGCGGGGCTTTCAATACCGGTGTCGGTGGCGCTGCCGTGAACCCACAGGCGGTATCGTACGGCGTCTTCACCCAGCTGACGGACGGCGTGGTCGAAGAATGCGCTGCCGGCGCCTCGTCCGCGGTATTCGGGGGCGACGGCTGCCTCAATCACGCCGGTGTCTTCGTCGTTGGCGGGGGTGAGCGCCACGAACACGGCGGCGAGGGTGCCGCCATCCTCGGCGACAAAGAAACGCGGAGGGGTCAGGGTGCTTTCACGCAATGCCTTGCTCAGCTCGATGCGGGTCTGCTCGGAGAACGCCGAAACACCATCGTGCTTAGCAACCTTCTGCGCAAAAGAATCGAATCGTTCCAGCAGCTCTTCGGTGAGCTGCGGTTCCGCGTAAACAAGGGAGCTTTCAGCGGGCAGGGTGGAGGGATTGGGTGTCTGACTGTGTACCATCATCGCCTTCTTTCGTAGCCTTCTGATTCAACTCTACCGGGGATGGTTGCTCTTTGAAGAGTTTGCTCTTCTTCCTGGGTGAATATGACAAGAACCGGAACATTTGCACATTCTGGTACTCGGCTCAGCGGCGAAGCTACTTGAGGACGGGCACACCAAAACAGCGGTTGGTGCCGCAAAATTTAGCGGGTGCTGTTGAATGAATAACCCACGTTACGCACGGTCGAAATCATCTGCTCGTATTCGGTGCCGAGCTTGGAACGCAGACGACGCACGTGCACGTCCACGGTGCGGGTGCCGCCGTAATAGGAGTCGTAACCCCACACCTCGGAGAGCAGCTGGGCGCGGGAGAAGACGCGTCCGGGGTGCTGAGCCATGAACTTGAGCAGTTCAAACTCTTTGAAGGTCAGGTTCAGCGCGGTACCGGAAAGGTGCGCGGAGTACGCCTGGGTGTCAATCACGAGGTTGCCGGCGCGCACGATGCGCTCTTCGGAGTTCTCTTCTTCTGCACCGGTGTCGCTCTTGATGGCGAGGCGCAGACGCGCATCCATTTCGGAGGGGGACGCCTGGTCGGAAACAATATCGTCAACCTGCCAGGAGGCTGCAACCGCCGCCATACCGCCTTCGTTCAGGAGCGCGATGAGCGGCAACTGTACGCCAGCGGCGCGCAATAGTTGGGCGCATTGGCGTGCCTGTACGAGTGCGGTGCGGGCGTCGACCATGAGCAGGTCGAAAGCCTCGGAGTCGAGGGTGGTGTGGACGGTGTCGAGCGGGAAGACGTGTACCTTGTGGCTGAGGAGGCTCAGCGAGGGGATCATATCCTGCGCGGCGGTATCGCTCATGAGCGCAATACGGTACACATCCTCTCCTTTCCCGCGTAATTTCCGTGCATTTCTCGCGTAAAACTTTTGGCTCTTTCTAGTGTACTCGCCAGCCTGTGGCACAGCTGTGGGAGCCAGCGCAGGCTGGGCGCGAATATCGTATTCCGGACTGTGCATACACGGACTGCGCATACAGCCTTTTCGGCGATGACCGCGGGGTTTTGGCATGCTGGCTCGGAACCGGGATTTTGCCTGGCGCTGGGTGAGTCATGCATCCGGGAGCCGGCTTTGCTGTCCACTATGTTTCTGCCGCTGATTCTGCACCTTTTCGGGGTGGGTCTGTGGTAGGTTTAAGACATGGAAAACAATCTTATGGCTCTTGAAGCTCTCTTCATGTCGCTGATGGCTATTATCTCCGTGTGCATCGGTATTGGTGCATTCGCAGTGTTGCGTGGCCTCTTCAGTGGTCAGAAGTAATCTTCCCGCGCAGAGCAGAAGCATCGCCCACACAGGGCTTTAGGCGGTTGCCTCATACGGTTTGTACCGCCTCGCCAATGACGGCGTGAACCCCCACCCGGTCCCCTCCGGTTGGGGGTTTTCTTTATGCCGCCCACCGCACCGGTCACTCTGCATGCGGCGGCGCTACCCCGTGCCGTGGGTGAACGTGCCCTGGACAAACGTGCCGTGGGCGAACGAACAGGGCACCGTTGTACACACGGGTACTAGAATGGAAAGTATGGCTATTGAAATCCCTACCAACCTAACCCCTGAACTTGTTCCCTTCGCATGGCTGCTCGGCACCTGGGAAGGTACCGGAACCATGTGGTACGAAGGCCAGGAAAACACCCCCTTCGGCCAGATTATTACTTTTGAGCAGGACGGTCTGCCCTTCATCGAATACCGCGCTGAGTCTTTCCTGCTCGATGACGAAGGTCAGAAGCTGCGCCCCATCACCGTTGAAACCGGTTTCTGGCAGATTGACCGCCCCCTGACCGACGCCGACGGCGGCTTCGGTATTGTCCCCAAGGACGTTGTACCCGCCTTCCCCGACGCCGAGAGCGTTGAAACCCTGCGCAACGAGGACGACGGCTTCTCCCTGCTGGCGACCATCGCGCACCCCGGCGGCATTAGCGAAAACTACGTGGGCATGGTCAAGGGCCCGGTCATTCGCATGCAGACCGGCAACCTGCTGCGCGACGACATCTCCCACGACTACGCGGGCTCCGTGCGCCTGTGGGGCCTGGTCAACGGCAACCTCATGTGGGACTGGGAGGTCGCGGACGCCGAGGGTAAGCTCCACAAGCATGCCTCCGCTGAGCTGCGTAAGACCTCGTCGATGACCGGCGATTCCCTGGGCACCTCGATGTTCGGTTCCCTCGACGGCGAAGAGCCCACCGGCGAGCCCGGCTCCGAGCCCACCGCCTAATAACTAATGTGAGTCTGCCCCGCTGGCCGGTGGGGCAGACTCTTTGCGTGAAAGGTGCACCTTCCGTGACTGAATCTTCGCTTGAAGCGCCTCAGACTGAGGTACCCCAGCCCGATGCCGCCCGCCCGGTAAGCCCCCTGCTGAGCCTGCACGGTGCTTTTGCCGCCTCCGGGCTGGATGCGGGCGTTGCCGCACACTACGGCAACCCCATGCTGGAGCAGCGTGCCCTCAGCTTTGACCGCTCCGCCGAGGCCGGCGAGCCGCTGGTGCTGGTGGACCGCTCCTCCCTGGGCGTGGTGCGCGTTGAGGGGCCGGACCGCCAGAATTGGCTGACCTCCATTGCCTCGCAGATTCTGACCGGCATGACCGCCGGGGAAAGCCGCGAGTTCCTGCTGCTTTCGCCCCAGGGACGCGTGGAGTACGCCCCGGCAGCTATCGAAGACGGCGAGGCGCTCTGGCTGATCGTGGAGGGTAACCAGGCTCAGCCTCTGACCGATTACCTGAACCGCATGAAGTTCATGATGCGCGTTGAGGTGCAGAACCTCAGCGACGAATACGCGGTACTGGAGAGTGCCCGCAACCCGATCCTGCAGGACGGTTCGGTGCATCCTGCGCTCGCTGAGGCTCAGCCGCTGGTGTGGGAGGATCCCTGGCACACTCCGGCACCGGGTAGCTACCGTTACGATGAGGCGGGCGATAATCACCCGGGCGCGGACTACAAGCGTTTCTTGAGCATTGTGCCGCGCTCTATTCTGCCCGCCCTGGCTGAGTCTTCGGACGCGCGTTTTGCGGGTCTGTGGGCTGCGGAGGCCCTGCGTATTGAGGCGTGGCGCCCGCGCTACGGCACCGAGGCGGACGATAAGACCATCCCGCAGGAGCTGGACTACACCCGTACCGCTGTGCATTTCGATAAGGGCTGCTACAAGGGCCAGGAGACGGTGGCGCGCGTGCATAACCTGGGCCGCCCGCCGCGCCGTCTGGTGTTCTTGGATATTGATGGTTCGGAGCACACCCTTCCGGCGGCGGGTAGTGAGCTGTTCGTGGAGAGCAAGTCCCGCCCGGTCGGTCGCATTACCTCGGTGGCGTTGCATCACGAGGCGGGCCCGATTGCGTTGGCTGTGATTAAGCGCGGTGTTGATCCGCAGGCGCCTTTGCGTGCGGTTGATGGCGGCGACTTCCTGCCCGACGGTTCGCCGGCGCCGGCGACCGAGTACGCGGTGGCTCAGACGACGGTGGTTTCGCCGGAGTCCGGTGAGGTGGCGCGTCGTTCGTTGGCGGGCCAGGACTTCCTGAAGCGCTAGGACATTCCCCACCACAAGCTACCACCCCAAACTAAAACCGCGGAGGCGGACACCCGTTACGAGTGTCCGCCTCCGCGGTTTTAGTATGAGGGCTCTAGTAAGAACCTGCGGGGTTTAGCGGCCGAAGAGGACGGCTGCTTCTTCCCAACGTTCCTGAGGTACGGACTTCAGGCCGTCCAGTGCCTCTTCGAGGGGTACGTACTTGATTTCGGTGCCCTGAACGGAGACCATCTTGCCCCACTGCTTCTGGGCGACCATGTCGACTGCGCCCATGCCCAGGCGGGTTGCGAGCACGCGGTCGTAGCCGGTGGGTGCGCCACCGCGCTGGATGTGACCCAGGATGGTGTTGCGGGTTTCGATGCCGGTCATGGCCTCGATCTCGTGGGTGATGTATTCACCGATACCACCGAGGCGGGGACGACCGTCCTTCTCGGTGCCCTTGTTTGCCATCACATCGTCGAAGCCTTCGGGGATGAAGCCTTCAGCAACAACAACCAGGGGAGAGCGGCCGCGGTCGTGTACTTCCTTGACCCATTCAGCGACCTGTTCCATGGAGACCTTGACCTCGGGGATCAGGATGGCGTGTGCGCCTGCTGCCATACCGGAGTGCAGGGCGATCCAGCCGACGTGGCGGCCCATGACCTCTGCGACCATGCAGCGGTGGTGCGATTCACCGGTGGTGCGGATACGGTCCATTGCATCGGTTGCGATGGACACTGCGGTGTCGAAGCCGAAGGTGTAGTCGGTTGCGCGCAGGTCGTTGTCGATGGTCTTGGGAACACCGATGACGGGCAGGCCTGCGTCTGCCAGACGCTTTGCGCCTGCGAGGGTGCCTTCACCACCGATAGCGACGATTGCGTCGATGCCGTGGCGTTCCATCATGATTTCGATGTTTTCGGGGCCACCGTTGGGGCCATCGAAGGGGTTGGTGCGGGAGGTACCGATGATGGTGCCGCCCTGGGATGCCAGGCCGCGGACCTTCTGGCGGGGCAGGTCCATGTAGTCACCTTCGACGACGCCGCGCCAGCCATCGCGGAAGCCGACGAACTCGTAGCCGTACTTCTTGACGCCGTTGAGGACAGCGCCGCGGATGACAGCGTTCAGGCCGGGGCAGTCGCCGCCGGAAGTAAGCAGACCGATCTTCATGGTTGGCTCCTAATGTCTGCGCGTTTTAGGTGTTGTGCGCGCGTGTATATAACTATGACCTCCACGAATTCGGCGCGCGGATGTGCGCCGGACGGGAGGTCGTTCTCTTGGTCTCTATTTTAGCGATGTTTGGGTTGTGTGGGTAGTGGTGGAAAGCCGTGGGAACACCCGTTTTGGTGCTGAAAAGTTCAGGTTTTTGGTACCTGTATGTTTGGGTTTGAAACACAAATAGCCGCCCTTTCCCACCTATGGCACCGAAGAGACGAATGAGGCTTCCTCGCATCGGTAAAGATGCGGGAAGCCTCATTCGTTTTAAAAATATTTTTAAATATTTGTGGGATTCTCGGTTTTTAGGGCAGGAAACGGTCAATAGCCCTGTGCTTGATCGTTTTGTACCGGTTCACCCAGTGCCGGTTTACTCAGTGCTGGTTTACTCAGCGCCTAAACCGTACCTCCCGCGGTGGCGAGAGACGCTGTTCGGAGAGCCGCGAACTAGTCGCGTGCCTGACCGAGGAACTTCTGCAGGCGCGCTAGGCCCTCTGCCAGGTCCTCGTCGCTCAGTGCGTAGGAGAGGCGCAGGTAGCCGCTGGGGCCGAACGCCTCACCGGGAACCACGGCGACCTCAGCCTTTTCGAGGATGAGCTCAGCCAGTTCTGCACTGGTCTGCGGGCGTACGCCTGCGATTTCCTTGCCGAGCAGTTCGCGTACGTCCGGGTAGGCGTAGAACGCGCCGGTGGGTACGGGGCAGTGCACGCCTTCAATAGCGTTCAGGCCCTCCACAATGGTGCGGCGGCGGCGGTCGAAGGCGGCGTGCATGATTTCCACGTCATCCTGCGGGCCGGTCAGAGCTTCAAGAGCGGCACGCTGGGCGATGTTGTTGACGTTGGAGGTCATGTGGGACTGCAGGTTGGAGGCTGCGGCGATAACGTCGCGCGGGCCAATCATCCAGCCCACACGCCAACCGGTCATGGCGTAGGTCTTTGCCACGCCGTTGAGAATGACGCACAGGTCAGCGAGCTCGGGTACTGCCTTCAGGATGGAGACTGCCTTAACACCGTCATAGGTGAGGTGTTCGTAAATCTCGTCGGTCAGCACGAAAATGCCCTTGGAGAGTGCCCATTCGCCGATGGCGCGGGTTTCTTTTTCGGTGTAGACGGCACCGGTCGGGTTGGAGGGGGAGACGAAGATGAGCGCCTTGGTGGCGGGGGTGTATGCGGCTTCGAGCTGCTCGACGGTGACCTTGTAGTGCTGGTCGCTACCGGCGAACACCTCGATGGGGTTGCCGCCTGCCAGGCGGATGCATTCGGGGTAGGTGGTCCAGTAGGGTGCGGGCAGCAGGACGTCGTCGCCTTCGTCGATGACGGTTGCGAAGGCCTGGTAGACGGCCTGCTTGCCGCCGTTGGTGACGATAACCTGGGAGTGGTCAACCTCTACACCGGAGTCGCGCAGGGTCTTTTCCGCGATGGCCTTCTTCAGCTCGGGAAGACCGGAGGCGGGGGAGTAGCGGAAGTTCTTGGGATCGTTGAGTGCTTCGCGTGCTGCGTTCACAATGTGCGCGGGGGTGGGGAAGTCCGGTTCGCCTGCGCCGAAACCGATGACGGGGCGTCCCTGAGCCTTGAGTGCTTTTGCCTTTGCGTCGACGGCAAGGGTGGCGGAGGGTGCGATGGCACCGATGCGGCTTGAAATACGCGCCATGGGGCTCTCTTCTCTTTCTTCGTGTGCGCTGCCGGCGTGAAGTCGACAAGGGAAATGGGTGATGGGAATGCGAAGGTGGGATGATCTCGCGCATGGTGGCGCGGGTATATGCGGCATTCCTCTTATTAGGATACGGTCCACTAGTAGTGATGCGGAACCCTCACTGAGATATCTCAGGAGGTTTTTCGAAAAAATATTACATTCTGAAGTTGCATCGGCCCCGAAAGATGGTTTACAGTTAGTTCTGCACCCGCAAGGGTGTAATTATTTGCCCCTCTAAAGCCACGGCTTAGGAGGCAATGGAGGAGCAAGCGAGTGAGAAGCAACTCTCACACCTGGAGTGAAAACTTCAAAGGGTGGTGGCTCAATTGGTAGAGCAGCGGTCTCCAAAACCGCAGGTTGCAGGTTCGAGTCCTGTCCGCCCTGCTTTTATTGCCTCAAATAACATCTTTGTACGCCCGTTCCCCGGGCGTACTTTTTTAGACTCAGAAAGGGGCAGAAGAAATGGCATCGTCTGCTACCGCCGAGAAGGCTGTTCAGCCCGGCGCATCGTCGAAGAGCGATAAGAAGCTCGGTTTCTTCGGCCGTATTTTTGCATTCCTCCGTGAAGTTTTTGCGGAGTTGAAGAAGGTTACTACTCCCACCGGACGCGAACTGGTTGGTTACTTCTTCGGAGTTCTGTTCTTCGTCGTGGTGATGCTCCTGCTTATTTCTGGTCTGGATTATCTTTTCGGCCAGGGAGCATTCTGGATTTTCGGTAACGGAACGATTCAGCGTAACTAGTACTGGCTGCATCCTTAATCTGGGTGCCCAATCAGTGATTTCCCTCAGCGCATTGGCGAGTGGAAGTCCCCTCTAGATGATTAACGATAGAAAGTAGGAGCGACGTGTCCGAGCAGGAACTGGTATCCGAGATTGAAGAGGTCGAGGTAGCCGCTGCTGAGGCTACTGAGGAGTCTGCGGCTATTGAGCAGCAGGCTGAGGAAGCTACCGAGGCTGAAGCAGCTGCTGAGGCGGCTGAGGAAGTCGACGCTCTGGAAGAATTCAAGTCCAAGCTGCGCCGTCAGATGGGCGACTGGTACGTGGTGCACACCTACTCCGGTTACGAGAACAAGGTGAAGACCGGTATCGAGACCCGTATCCAGAACCTGGAAGCTGAAGATGAGATCTTCGAGGTTCAGGTTCCCATGGAGACCGTGGTTGAGTTCAAGAACACCGTGAAGAAGACCATCCGCCGCGTGCGCGTTCCCGGTTACGTTCTGGTGCGTATGGAACTGACCGACCACTCGTGGGGCGTTGTCCGCCACACCCCCGGTGTGACTGGCTTCGTGGGTCAGGATGCGTACAACCCGGTCCCGCTGCGCATGGACGAGGTCTTCGACATGCTCCTGCCGGTCTTTGAAGAGCAGCAGCAGAGCCAGGGCCTGCCCGTTTCCAAGCCCGTTATCGAGTCCGATTACACTGTGGGCGAGAACGTCCGCGTGAAGTCCGGTGCTTTCGAGGGTATGGACGCTACCGTTTCGGAGATCAAGGGCGAGTCCCAGCAGATTGTCGTGATGATTTCCGTCTTCGGCCGTGACACCCCGGTGACCTTGAGCTTCACCGAGATCGAAAAGATTTAACGCGTCTAGCGTGTGAATATGAGCCTCGCACTTCGGTGCGGGGCTCATATCTGTGGTGGCTGTATAACCGGTAGTGGCTGTGCGGGCGAGGTTTACTCTTTCTGCTAGCTGGCGCTGGATTAAGTCGCTGATTAACGCTAGAATGTTGGTTTGTGTATGCGCATGTCACGCTTTCATGCGGATGCACGGGTGACCGCGCCACGGTCACCGTCTTGCCGGCGTACGCTCCTGTGCGTCGGTTCCCAGCTAAGAAAAGGACCCTACATTGGCTCCCAAGAAGAAGGTCACTGGCCTCATCAAGCTGCAGATCCAGGCAGGCGCCGCTAACCCGGCTCCCCCCGTCGGCCCCGCACTGGGCTCGCACGGTGTGAACATCATGGAGTTCTGCAAGGCATACAACGCTGCAACTGAGTCGCAGCGCGGTAACATCATCCCCGTTGAGATTACCGTCTACGAGGATCGCTCCTTCACCTTCATCACCAAGACCCCTCCGGCTTCCCAGCTGATCAAGAAGGCTGCTGGCGTTGCTAAGGGCTCCGCTGTTCCTCACACCACCAAGGTTGGTTCGCTGACCGAGGCTCAGGTGCGCGAAATCGCTGAGACCAAGATGCCCGACCTGAACGCAAACGACCTGGATGCTGCTTCCAAGATCATCGCAGGTACCGCTCGTTCCATGGGTATCACCGTCGAGTAATTTCGGTTCGCCGAATAGCCGAGTAATCGGCACCGTAGATTTTTCTACACAGAACTTGTAAATGCCCGTCGTATGGACGGGATGTGGCAGAGCCGAGCGCGGCTCACGAGACCACAACTGCATAAGGAGAAAAGCAGATGGCAAAGCGCAGCAAGGCGTACAAGGCAGCTGTAGCCAAGATTGAAGAGGGTAAGCTCTACACCCCCGCTGAGGCAGTTGCCCTGGCGAAGGAAACCTCTTCCACCAAGACCGACGCAACCGTTGAGGTTGCAATGCGTCTGTCCGTTGACCCCCGTAAGGCAGACCAGATGGTTCGCGGTACCGTGAACCTGCCCCACGGCACCGGTAAGACCGCTCGCGTGGTCGTTATCGCAGCAGGCCCCAAGGCTGCTGAGGCTGAGGCAGCTGGCGCTGACTACGTTGGTTCCGACGAGCTGATCGCAAAGATCGCTGGCGGCTGGACTGACTTCGACGCAGCGGTTGCAACCCCCGACATGATGGGCAAGGTCGGCCGCCTGGGTAAGATCCTGGGTCCCCGTAACCTGATGCCGAACCCCAAGACCGGTACCGTGACCATGGATGTTGCAAAGGCTGTTGCAGACATCAAGGGCGGTAAGATCGACTTCCGCGTTGACCGTAACTCCAACCTGCACTTCATCATCGGTAAGGCTTCCTTCACCGCTGAGCAGCTCGAGGAGAACTTCCAGGCAGCTCTGGAAGAGGTTAACCGTCTGAAGCCCTCTTCGGCTAAGGGTCGTTACATCTCCAAGGCAACCGTTGCTACCACCTTCGGCCCCGGCATCCCCGTTGATCCGGCTGCCGTTGCTGCCTAAGGTATGCACCTGTAGCTTCTAGCATTTAGCTAGTAGTCGCCCCCGACGTGCGAACGTCGGGGGCGATTTTTTGTGCATGATTTTGTCTGTGTGAAGATTCAAAACACAGCGTGAAGATTCAAGACATTGCGTGAAGATTCAAGACATTGCGTGACCGGTGTCAGTTAAAGTGCGTCATGGACTTCCAGCTTTTATAGGCTTAAAACGTAGAATGAACTCCTGGCCGTGATTGCTTCTTCAGGCACCTGTTCAGGCATCTGAACCGTTGAAGGAAGAAGCCCGCACGCTTCCTATCACCCCATCTATGACGAGAGAGAGTCCATGTCTTCTTCTACCCAGAATGCGCAGATAGCCCGTCGAGGCCTTAGCGTGCCGGTCAATTATTTTGCGGTGGCGTTGGGTACCGGCGCATTGGGTGCCGCCTGGCGTACCGGTGCGTCGAAGGGAATGGCACCCGATTGGGTGGGTGAGAGCATCCTGGCTTTTAACGCCGTGGTGTGGCTGCTCCTTATAGGTTTCCTGGTTCACTCGGTGGTGAAGTACCGTGCGTGGGTGCGTGGTTTTTGGGAGCATCCGGCGCGTACCTGCTTCTTTTCGCTGATTCCGGCGACGACGGCGCAGGTGGGTGCGGCTCTCTACCCCTATGCTGAGGCTCCGGCTCTGACCCTGGTTGTGCTGGGAGCTGTGGGTCAGCTGTACTTTGCCTCTCACCGCATCGCCGGTACGTGGCGTGGCGGGTATGTGCCCGAGGCTGCCTCGCCGGTGCTGTACCTGCCGACGGTTGCGACGAACTTTGCGACCGCTACGGCGATGGGTTTTGTGGGGTGGCGCGATATGGCGATGCTCTTTTTCGGTGCGGGCCTGATTTCGTGGTTCAGCATCGAGGCTGTGATTCTGAGCCGCCTGCGCACCCTGACCCCGCTGCCTCCGGGGGAGCGCGGCATTATTGGTATCCAGATGGCACCGCCTTTTGTGGGTGGTAACGCGTACTTGGCGGCTAATGGCGGCACGGTTGACTGGTTCTTCCTGGTGCTGACGGGTTACGGCATTCTGCAGCTGATTTTCCTGATGCGTTTGCTCCCGTGGGTGCTTGAGGGTGGTTTCTCGATGAGCATGTGGGGCTTCTCCTTCGGTATGGCTTCCATGGTTGCGAGTGGTATTCGCTTGACTGCTGCTGGCTCGCTGGGGCTGGTGGGTCCTGTTTTGACGGTGGCGGGTACGGCTTTCCTCATCTTCCTGTGGGCGGGCACGCTGCATCTGGCGCTGAAGGGGCGTTTGCTGGTGCGCCCGAGCTAGGGCGCTCACATGAGACTCAGGCGTGAGGTTCGCGCACCGTTTTATGACGGTGCTTATCTTCTGCGCCCGTGCCGGGTGTGAGTTTCGGCGATAATGGGGGAATGACTTCTGCATCCCACTCTTCTGCCGAGGCGGAGCCCTTTGAGGGCCTGCGTATTCGAGGCGTCGCTAAGACCTTTGGTGCCGATACCACGGTTCTGAACGAGATTGACCTGGATGTGCACCCCGGCGAGCTGATTTCTCTGGTTGGTTCCTCGGGTACGGGTAAGTCCACTCTGCTGCGCATTATTGCCGGTCTGGAGGAGCCGAGCGCCGGTCGGGTGACCTATGCCGGGCAGCCTCTGGAGCGCGGTTCGGTGGGTGTGGTTTTTCAGCGCCCTATTCTGTACCCGCACCTGAGCGTGAAGGACAATATTCTCTTCCCAATCCGGCTGGGCGCGTTCTCGGGTGGGGTTGATATGGACTACTACCGCGAGCTGCTGGAGGCTTTGAAGCTTGAGGGTTTGGAGTCCCGTAAGCCTTCGCAGCTGTCGGGTGGTCAGGCTCAGCGTGTGGGTATTGCGCGTGCTTTGATTCGTCGTGCCCCGGTGGTTCTTTTTGATGAGCCGCTGGCGAGTGTGGATGAAGAGATGAGCGCGAGTATCCGTGCGGACATTGTGCGTCTGCACGAGCGCTACGGTTTTACGGGCCTGTACGTGACCCATGATCAGAATGAGGCGCTCATGCTGGGTCAGCGGGTGGCGGTGATGGATGCCGGTTACCTGGTGCAGGTGGATACTCCGGAGCGTCTGCTGGCGCATCCGCATACTCTGCAGGTGGCGAAGCTTATGGCGGCGCCCGCGCTGAACCTATTGGCTCTTGAGGATTCTGAGGCTCTTCCTGCTGGGTGCGAGCTAGCGATTCGTGCGACCGCTTTGTGCCCCGTGGCGGCAGATGCTGCTCATGTCCTGCCGGTGCAGGTGCTCGGCAGTCGCCACCTGGTGGGTGGCATGCTGTATCGTGGGCGTCTGCTGGATGCGGTTTCCCTACCTCTGGAATCTCGGCGGGCTTCGGTGGATTCTGAGCCGAGTGACCGAGTGTATGCGCGAGTGCGTGCCGGTCAAGAGCTTGAGTTCTTTATTCCCGATGTGCAGAGTGCCACCTTGAGCGGCGCCTCCCCGAACAGTACCTTCCTTGGTGTGGGGGAGCGGGTGCACCTGGGTGTGGCTGCTGAGCGTTGCTTCTTGTTCTCGGGCGGAAAGCGTTTTTACCTCTAAAACGCGTCTTTACTGGCTTTTAGCCGGACCTTTCAGGCGGGAGAAAGCGCGGGTTAATCGGCTTAAAGAGGAGCTTTAAGTGATTAACCCCGCTTAATCACGTTTTTAACTTGCGACTCGGGCTTTAACCTGAGATGATGAATGAACCAAAGACCGCCGGTCTAGAACTATGTCCTTTATCGCCACCTCGGTGGAGACGAAGAACAGAGTTCTGATAAGAGCAGATTTCACTAGAAATCGCCGCCCGCGTAGGTAACTCGAAGTGAATAGCCGTTGCCCTCGTTCAGGGTGCCGTCTATCGTGCCTCGTACGCCTACGCGTCGGGGCATTTTTTATTGCTTGCAATAAATGCTTCGAGGCTCTACCGGCGACCTTACAAGAATCGGAAGAAGGAACTACCATGGCGACTCAGGAAAAGATCGCTGCAGTATCCGAGCTGAAGGAACTCTTCGAAGCTTCGAACGCAGTCATCCTGACCGAATACCGCGGTCTCACTGTTGCACAGCTCAAGGAGCTGCGCCGCGCACTCGGTGCAGAGACCGAATACGCCGTGGTGAAGAACACGCTGGCTGCTATCGCAGCTAAGGAAGCTGGCATCGACGCATTCGAAGGCCACCTCCAGGGTCCCTCCGCACTGGCATTCATCAAGGGCGACCTGATTGATGCTGCTAAGGGCCTGCGTGACTTTGCCAAGGCTAACCCCCAGCTGATTGTGAAGAACGGTTACTACGAAGGTGCCGCTCTGACCGAGGACGACGTCAAGCGCTACGCTGACCTGGAATCCCGCGAGGTTCTGCTGTCCAAGGTTGCAGGTGGTGCAAAGGCTACCATCGCACGCATCGCACAGGTTGTGGACGCACTGCGCGTCAAGCTGGAGGAGCAGGAAGGCGCAGCTCCCGCTGCTGCCGAGGAGGCTTCGGAAGAGGCATAAGCCCCTTTCGTGCTACTGCACCAGCGCTGAGATACTCAGCAGCGTGAACGCGAACAGCGTGTAACGCACCCTAAATTTGACCGACCCTTTCGGGTAGGTACTGAAGATTTACACCGCGGGCGTCAGCCCGCACCAGATAGTGAAGGAGCCAAACAATGGCTAAGCTGTCCATCGAAGAACTCATTGCAGCATTCAAGGAACTGTCCCTGGTTGAGGTTTCCGAGTTCGTTAAGGCATTCGAGGAAGAGTTCGACGTCACCGCAGCAGCTCCCGTTGCTGTTGTAGCAGGCGGCGCAGCAGGCGGCGACGCTGCTGAAGAGAAGTCCGAGTTCGACGTTGTCCTGGAGTCCGCTGGCGACAAGAAGATCGCAGTGATCAAGGAAGTTCGTGCCCTGACCTCCCTCGGCCTGAAGGAAGCAAAGGACCTGGTTGACAGCGCTCCCAAGGCTCTGCTCGAGGGCGTTTCCAAGGAAGACGCTGAGAAGGCTAAGGAGCAGCTCGAGGCTGCTGGCGCAACCATCACCCTCAAGTAATCGACTTCTTCTCGATTCTTACGCGGGCGGTGCATCCATTGGATGCGCCGCCTCGCGGCTTTTAACGGCACCCGCCCCCTCGCCCACTATGCTTAGGCGAGGCGGCGGGTTGTTTTGCCGTATCAGCCCTTTTTCTCCTGTAGCAAACGGGGTATGTGCTATCTCCTCGGCAGGTGGCGGTATAAGCCGCTGTGACCGCCCGGTGCCTTGGATGAGAGAGGCTGAGAGCACTGTGGTGCCTCTCTCCTAGAGCCCGGCAACGGGGGAGTGGTGCCGTATGATGGGATGAGACAACCCAGACATTCCCCTTGCACGAAAACGGATAGACATGAGCGAGCAGAAGAAAAAGAAGAAGAGCGTAACTCAGCGACCCGACCGCGATCTGGCGGCTGAAGCACAGCAGGTTCTGGATGCTTTCGGTGCCGGTGTTCGTGAAGACCGCGACTACCCGGCACTGCACCTGGCGCCTCCGGTAGGTCGCCTGAACGACCCGAACGGCCTGGTCTTCGACGGCAAGCGTTACCACGCCTTCTACCAGTACTCGCCCCTGCACCCGGAGCGTATGGTCTACTGGCGCCACGCCGTGAGCGAGGACCTGACTCACTGGACCGATGAGGGTACCGCCCTGGTTCCCGACAGCCGCTACGATTCGCACGGCTGCTACTCCGGTTCCGGCATTAAGGTTCCCGGCGGTTTTGAGTTCTTCTACACCGGTAATGTGAAGGATGAAGAGGGCAACCGCGAAACCTACCAGATCCTTGCAACTGCGGGTGAGGACGCGAAGCCGACCCGTCAGCTGCCCCCGCTGATTTCCGGCCCCGAGAAGGGCTACACCGCGCACTACCGCGACCCGCACGTCTTTGAACGTAATGGTGAATGGTGGATGATCATTGGTGCTCAGCGTGAGGACCTGACCGGCGCCGTGGTCGTGTACACCTCCGCTGACCGCCGCGAGTGGACCTTCCGCGGTGAGCTGGGTATCAAGGATAAGACCCTCAAGGGCACCTACATGTACGAGTGCCCCTCGCTGCTGAGCATGCGTGATGAGCTGACCGGCGAAATCCGTGACGTGCTGATTTTCAGCCCGCAGGGCATGCAGCCCCTCGGCGAGAAGTACAACAACATTTTCCAGAGCGGCTACATTGTTGGTTCGCTGGATAACGAGACCCTCAAGTTCACCGTAGAGACCCCCTTCACCGAGCTGGACGCAGGTTTCGAGTTCTACGCCCCGCAGACCATCTCCGGCACCGGCCTGACCGCCGACCCGAAGGCACCGCACGATGTATGCGGTGACGCCCCGGTGATGATTGCATGGCTGGGTAACGCTGACCAGGACGACCTGCCCTCGTGGAGCCACCGCTGGGTGCACATGTTCACCTACCCGCGTGAGCTGCACCTGCGTAACGGCAAGATTTTCCAGCGCCTGGTGCCGCAGCTGAACGACGCGATGAAGATGACCCCGCTGTACCGCGATGAGGAGAAGGGCAAGCTCGTAGAGCTGAAGAATGCCCTGACCTTCCGCCTGCGCGGCCGCGTGAACGTCTCCGATGAGCGTGTAAAGCTGAAGATTAAGGACACTCACGGCGTGGCTCTGAGCATCGTTCTGGATAAGGACTTTGTGCAGATGGACCGTGGCGGTACCCGCTACACCGAGGGTGGTAGCCTGCGCCGCCGTACCCTGAAGCGTTCGAAGATTCGCGAGTTTGACCTGCTCGTGGACGGTTCGGCTACCGAACTGTATGTGGGTGGCAAGCTGGTTGCGTCCATGGGTGCTGAGGTTATGACTGCTCGCACCTTCTTCAAGGGCGATAAGCGCCGTGTCCGCCTGACCGGTGGCGAGGTGCTGTCCCTGGAGTATGGCCGCCTCTAAGCCGTTTTCTAAACCTTGGGAGCCGCCTACACGGGGGCTTTCCGGTAATTTCTGAATATGTCTGAGGGCTCACTCTCCGCGTGGAGGGTGGGCCCTCGCTTTTAAGAACTTTCCCGTGATACCATGTTTTACATCTGATATGTCAAACGTATGACATACACATGACATGCACACACAGACATGTCACCTCACCCATTCACAAAGCATCATACGGTGGTGCTCCAAACAAAGGAGAGCGAGCGTGGACCACAAGTCAGTGGCACAGCGCGTGCTGAAGGACGTCGGTGGCGCCGGCAACATCGTTGCAGCCGCACACTGCGCAACCCGCCTTCGCCTCGTCCTGAAGAATCAGGACAAGGTTGACCAGGCAGCAATCGACAACGACGAAGACCTCAAGGGCAGCTTCCTCAATGCTGGCCAGTTCCAGATTATCGTTGGCCCCGGCGACGTCAACGAGGTACACAAGCACCTCATCGCCGCTGGCGCACCCGAAGCATCCAAGGATGAACTCAAGAGCATCGCCGCGAAGCAGGGCAACATTGTCTCCCGCTTCATCAAGACCATTGCTGACATCTTTGTCCCGCTCATCCCGGTGCTGGTCGGTGGCGGTATGCTGATGGCAATCAACAGCGTGCTGACTTCCAAGGGTATCTTTGGCCCCGAGAGCTTCATTGCGATGCATCCCGAGTGGGCTGACTTTGCGGATATCATCAACCTGCTCTCCGCAGCTCCCTTCGCCTTCCTGCCCGTGCTGGTTGGCTTCTCCGCCACCAAGGTCTTTGGCGGTAACCCCTACCTGGGTATGACCATGGGTGCCGCAATGGTTTCCCCGGCACTGATGAACGGCTACAGCGTCGCAAAGTCGCTGGCTGGTGTTGAGGGTAGCGACCCCATGACCTACTGGAACCTCTTCGGCCTGCAGGTTCAGCAGGCGGGCTACCAGGGTACCGTGCTGCCCATCATGCTGGTTGCCTTCATCCTGTCCCACATTGAGAAGTTCTTCCACAAGGTCCTCAAGGGCACCATCGACTTCATCTTCACCCCGACCCTCACCATCCTCATCACCGGCTTCCTGACCTTCATCCTGGTCGGCCCGCCCATGTTCGCAGCCGGTACCTGGCTGGGTGAAAGCATCAACTGGCTCTACACTGTTGCCGGCCCGCTCGGCGGCCTGATCTTCGGTACCTTCTACGCATTCATCGTGATGACCGGTATGCACCAGGCATTCCCGCCCATCGAGATGAGCCTGTGGGCTACCGGTGGTTCCTTCATCTTCGTTGTTGCCTCCATGTCTAACGTGGCGCAGGGTGCTGCCGCAGCCGGTGTTGCACTGACCACTAAGAACAAGAAGATCAAGGGTATTGCTTCAGCTTCTGCGCCCTCCGCGTTCCTGGGTATTACCGAGCCCGCAATGTTCGGTGTGAACCTGGCTCTGCGCTGGCCCTTCTACATTGCAATCGTCTCAGCTGGTATCGGCGCAATGGTTGCTTCCATCCTGAATGTTAAGGCAATTGCTCTGGGTGCCGCTGGTTACATCGGCTTCCCCTCTATCAGCCCCACCACCGGCGCAGGTTGGGCTGGTTTCTTCGGCTGCCTCATCCTGACCACCGTTATCGCTTTCGTTGCTTCCTTCATCTGGGGCAAGAAGGTTGAGGCTGGCAACATTGAGGAAGCTGAGGCACCCGCTGCAGCCGCTCCCGTAGCAGCTGCCGCAGCTCCCGCTGCCGCTGTAGCAACTGATGCTGGCGAGAGCGTTGAAATCGGCTCCCACATGGTCGGTTCCGTGGTTCTGCTGGCTGACGTCAAGGATCCCACCTTCTCCTCCGGCGCACTGGGTGCAGGCACCGCAGTGGAGCCCACCGAAGGTAAGCTCTACGCACCGGCTGACGGCAGGATCACCGTTGCATTCCCCACCGGCCACGCATACGGTCTGCGCACCGAGGATGGCCTGGATCTGCTGATGCACATCGGCATGGACACCGTTGAGCTCGACGGCAAGCACTTCGAGCCCAAGGTTGCTAAGGGCGACACCGTCAAGCGCGGCGACGTTATCGCCGAGTTTGATATTCCCGCCATCAAGGCGGCTGGCTACCCGCTGGCAACCCCCATGGTCATCACCAACACCAAGAAGGCTGCAGCTTCGGTTGAAGATGTCCAGGCTTCGGGCGCATCTGTGACCAGCGCAGATTCGCTCCTGAAGGTTGCACTGAAGGCAAAGGCTAACGCATAGTCTGCACTCTTAGTGAGTAGATAACCTCAACGTGATGTACACCCCGTACCGCTCTTCCTAGAGCTGGTGCGGGGTGTTCAATTTTTCCTGCAAAAACATGTAAAATTAGCGTGAATAAATATTCACAAAATTTATGCATATTAGTGCAATATAAGCTGGCACACATTCGGTGCATGGTGATGAAAAATGTCTTGATAAGGCAGAATTTATTGGTCAGGAGTGAATAATCCAGCTAATATTTATGTATAGTTTCAAGCTTTTGTAAAGGGTGAATATGACCTCAGCTTCCTATACCGTCCGCACCGCCGAGTCTCATGAATATGCAGATGCGCTCGAGGTGCTGATTGCCGCATTCGACGGAGATCCCGCCATGATGGCAGTCATTGCAGGCGGTAGCCGCCGACAGGAACTTGCCAAGCTCCGCGCTATCATGACTCTGCAGGTCTACGGCAACTTCCAGGGTCGCGGACGTATCGACATTGCTATTGATGACTCCACCGGCAAGATTGTGGGTGTCTGCCTCTGGAACACCCCCGAATCTCACGAAGGTTCCTTTGCTAACGAGCTCAAGCAGTTTGGCGCCTACTACAAGGCTCTCGGTTGCAAGACTCTGCTGAAGGCAATCCTGATGGAGTTGCACCTGCTCAAGTACCGCCCCGCGTACAAGCACTGGTACCTCTTCAACATTGGTGTTCTCGAAGAGTATCGAGGCCGCGGCATCGGATCCCAGCTACTCGATTACGGTACCGAACGCATCGGTGACTACCCCGCTTACCTCGAAGCATCGACCTACGACAGTGCACGCCTCTACGAGCGCCGCGGATTCTTCTCCCTCGGACCGCTCCACGGTATCTTCTCCAAGGCACACGCCGTCGGTATGGTCTACCCCGGAACCG
>CALGXU010000149.1 GCA_937935205.1 uncultured Rothia sp. | reverse complement strand
ACCTAAGACACGGGACCAATCGACCGGTCAGCCGCCGGAAGGGAAAAACTTGTGCAGCGCTACTTCTTCGCCATCTGCTCTGCCAGCTTTTCAGCAGCCTCAACCTCAGCCAGGTTCTGCTCCTGCAGGACCTCATTCGTGGTCTTGTGCAGTCGCTTAACCGAGGTGCCGGTACCGCTCCATGCGGGGCGGTCCGGGTCGAGGGTAGAGGTACGAACCGGCAGGGTTGCATCCGCAATCATCTGCTTGCGCGCCTGATCGGTACGGCGCTTACGCTCATTCGAAACGCCACCCCACTTCGCCGCGAAACGATCCATCTTCACGTTCACCGACTCATCAGCGGTGGATGCGTGAATATGCTTCGGATCGTTCTCGAAGTTCGCGGGGGAACGCATGAGCTTCACAGCCAGCGGGTAGGTCAGCGACAGGCAGACCACCGCGGCGGCACCCTCCACCAGAAGCTCCAGCGGGGAGTGCCAGACGATGGCGGCACCAATCAGGATGACCACACCCAGCAGCGACACTGCCACAGCCAGCCCGCGGTGGAAACGACCCGACTCGGAGTAGGGCCATTCGTCCACTTCACGGGTGAGCTCGCGGCCGTTCGCCGAGACGGTGCAGCTGTCCTTGATGGGGCAGGTGTTGCACACGCTCGGCTTGGCGCGGTAACGCATCACTCGGTTATCCGAGTCAAAGGCAGTAGCCCACAGCCACTGGTCTTCGGGGCAGAGCCATGCGTCGCTCTCTTCGTGGTAGGTGAACCCGAAGGTTCGCGCCGCCACCATGCGCTGACTGGTGCGCTTGGCGAGAATATCGAAGCCCCAACCCACGGCGACCAGGCCGAGCGCGTACACGCAGGCCAGCCACACGAGGAAAGAAACTCCAGCAATCTGCTCAGGCATGGTTAGCCTCGACGATCGCTACGGTAGGGGCTGGTCTGCTCGGGCAGCTCCTCGGCAGCCTTCGCGCCGGCGAACTCTGCGATGCGAGCGTCCTCAACCACCTCGTACAGCGGCGGCTCGGGCAGCTCAAGGACGGTCTCCTTGCCCTTCTTCGAGAAGATGGCCTGGAGAGCCAGCAGAGCCAGCTTGATCAGCGGGATGATGCCGACCAGGAAGATGACGTCACCGGGCATACGCATCCAACCCATCACGGCGGAAGCACCGTCGTGAATGAACGCGAAGGAACGAGCCTCGTAGTAGCCTTCACCAACGGACTTGTACAGCTGAGCGATACCCAGCGGCAGCAGCGAGATGAAGGACATCCACAGCAGACCGATGTTCAGGGTCCAGAAGGAGAACTTCAGACCCTTCTCAGGCCACTTGTCCTCGGGAATCAGGTAGCGCAGACCAAACACCGCGAACGCGATTGCGAGCATACCGTACACACCCATCATGGAGGCGTGAGCGTGGTTTGCGGTCAGCGCGGTACCAATCTCGAAGTAGGACACGATCGGCAGGTTGATCAGGAAGCCGAACACACCTGCGCCGAGGAAGTTCCAGAAGCCCACAGCAATCAGGAACATGACAGCCCAACGGTGCGGGAAAGGCTTGGTGCGGTTGGAGTACTGGCGAGCACCCAGCTGCATGAAGCCCCACGCCTCAACGGTCAGGAAGGTCAGCGGAATAACCTCAGCAGCCGAGAAGAACGCACCGAATGCCATCTGCTCGGAGGGGGTACCGACGAAGTAGGTGTGGTGCAGAGTACCGATCACACCACCGACGGAGTAGAGCACAGCGTCCATCATGATGATGGAGATAGCGATGCGCTCGCGAACCACGCCGAGCAGCACGAAGATGTACGCCACCATCACGGTGGTGAACAGCTCGAGGAAGTCCTCCACCCAGAGGTGAACCACCCAGAAGCGCCAGAATTCGGCGACGGTCACGTGAGTACGCTGACCTGCGAGCAGGCCGACCGCGTAGAACATGGGGATGGCCAGGCCGGAGAAGAGGAACAGCCACGGCAGGGAGGTCTTCTTCGAGCCCTTCAGGCGGGAGGAGAGGGTACGCCAGACGATGACAATCCAGATGAACATACCCGCGGTGAGCAGGATCTGGAAGAATCGCGGCAGGTCCAGGAACTCCCACTGCTGCGAGAAGAAGCCGGTGAGTTCCTTGGGGATGAGGCCCTTCTGAGAGAACCATTCGTTCAGCAGCGAGCCGAGGACCACGAAGACCACGGCGCCGATGAGAACGTAGGTGAGCAGGCCCTGCTTCTTGGGTTCGCGGCGGGTAATCAGCGGGGCGATGAAGATACCGCCCGCCAGGAACGCGCCTGCGGTCCAGAAGAGGGAGAGCTGAAGGTGCCAGGTTCGAGATACCGTGTAGGGCAACAGCTGGCCCATATCGATACCGAAGAAGCCGGTGAGTTCTTCACGGTAGTGCTCGGTGAGTGCACCCACCAGAGCCTGCAGGAGGAACAGCACCAGGATCGTTGCGAAGAGCAGGCAGGCTGCCTTCTGCGAGGGGGTCAGGCGAACTTCGTCGGGCTGACGGAAGTCGAGGACGGGTGCCTCTTCCGCGTGCCAGCCGATAGCGCGGGACCAGCGGCCGTAGATGGCGAACATCAGACCGGTACCACCAATGAGGGCAATCAGGGAGAGTGCCGACCAGACCATCAGATCCGCGGTGGGCTTGTTGTCCACGTTGGGTTCGGAGGGCCAGTTGTTGGTGTAGGAGTAGGGCTGGTCAGGGCGGTCTGCCGCCGATGCCCATGCGGTCCAGCCGAAGAATGCGACGAGGTCGTGCAGTTCTTCGTCGTTCTTAATGGCGTTGGGGAACAGGCCCTGCGAGGTGTCACCCTTCATCAGGGTTTCGCGGTAGTGCTTGAGCATGAGCTGGTAGCCCTTGGTTTCACCAGCGGACCAGGTGATGGTCTTGGTGTGCTCGTCGTACTTGTTCTCCTTGCGCCACTCGTTCTTGACGAGTTCGCGGGGGTCCTGCTTGCCCTGCTCACGGTACTCCTTGATGGCGGCATCGGTGGTCAGGCGCAGGTATTCTGCAGTGTAGTCGGGGCCGAGGTAGGCACCGTGACCGAGTACGGATCCGTACTGCTGCAGGCCGCGTCCCTGGAACAGTTCCTGACCGTGCAGGAT
>CALGXU010000148.1 GCA_937935205.1 uncultured Rothia sp. | reverse complement strand
GGCGGCTCTTACCTCTGCAGCTGCACCTGATATGGATTCTTCTCGCACCAGTTCTTCCCTCAAGGCAACCCCGCGCGGTGAGGTGGTTGCCGTGCATCATGTGGGCAATGCGGCGCAGGCGGTGCAGCTATATGAACAGGTTCAGCAGATGCTGGGGGAGAGCTCCCTGGTTCATACTGCTGCGTCTTCGGCGCCGGAGTTTTTGGTGAGTGCGCTACCGCCGGTGCTGTCGGCTCATTCGGGTTTGGGTGCTGTGGCGTTGGTGGTGTACTAGCCGCCCCTGTTGCGACAGGACACGCGACACGATATGCGACACGAAAACTGTACGCCGGGCGCACGTTTAACCCGTTTTAGGGCTGTGGTGTGTCTTACGTTGGGGTCGTCTGTTTTCGCGTGAGAAATTGTACTGCGTGCGGGCGCAGGGGGCGTCATTGAAACCCATTCGCAGGTGAAAGGGTATTTTTTACCCTCAGATTTTGCCTTGATACGGCGCGGTTTTTAACAAATGTGCGTTTCATGTGTGTTTATGTTGCCGTGACCGTATCGCAACATTTTCTAAGGGTGAACACAACGTAAAACAACAGAAAACAACGGGTTTTTGCCGGTTTTTATGGCGCAACTCACAAAAATTTCTCGATAGAACACACCAAAACACACACAAACTAGGGTAGGATTATTACCAACAACGGCGGAACGCACCGGGCAACATAGAGCACGGACGAATCCGACAAACCAGAGCCTGCAAGGCATCGGATTTGTACACCGCCACCAACGCACTGACAAGGAGATACTCCAGTGACTGTACGCGTAGCAATCAACGGCTTCGGCCGCATCGGCCGCACCTTCTTCCGCGCAGCTCAGACCGAGGGCGTCGGCTTCGAGATCGTTGCAATCAACGACCTCACCGATGTTGAGACCCTGGCACACCTGCTCAAGTACGACTCCATCATGGGTCGCTTCAACGCAGAGGTCGAGGTCAAGGAAGGCGCACTGGTTGTTGACGGCAAGGAAATCAAGATCCTCGCTGAGCGCGACCCCCAGAACCTCCCCTGGAAGGACCTGGGCGTTGACGTAGTCCTCGAGTCCACCGGTTTCTTCACCGACGGCACCAAGGCAAAGGCACACATCGAGGCTGGCGCTAAGAAGGTTATCCTCTCCGCTCCCGGTAAGAACATCGACGGCACCTTCGTCATGGGCGTGAACGACGACCAGTACGATGCAGCTAACCACCACATCGTCTCCAACGCATCCTGCACCACCAACTGCCTCGCTCCGATGGCTAAGGTTCTGAACGATGCATTCGGCATCAAGCAGGGTCTGATGACCACCATCCACGCATACACCGCTGACCAGCGTCTGCAGGATGCTCCCCACCGCGACCTGCGCCGTGCACGCGCAGCAGCTGTGAACATGGTCCCCACCTCCACCGGTGCAGCAGCAGCTGTTGGCCTGGTTCTGCCCGAGCTGAAGGGTAAGCTGGACGGCTTCGCAGTCCGCGTTCCCACCATCACCGGCTCCATCACCGACCTGACCTTCACCGCTGAGCGCGAGGTCACCGTTGAGGAAGTCAACGCAGCAGTCAAGGCAGCAGCTGAGGGCCCCCTGAAGGGCATCATCAAGTACAACGAGGATCCCATCGTGTCCAAGGACATCGAGGGTGAGCCCATCTCCACCGTCTTCGACGCACCGCTGACCAAGGTCATCGGCGACCAGGTGAAGGTTATCGCTTGGTACGACAACGAGTACGGCTACGTTGCACGCCTCGTGAAGTTCACCAACAAGGTTGTGGCTTCCCTCTAAGCCCCAATAGGCTTGCGACGCTCACCGAGTGTAAGCGTCACCCCGCGTAACTAACGCATAGTGAACCCCGGCACCACCGCATCAAGCGGGGGAGTCGGGGTTTGCTGTACCAAGACTCTTTATGAGGGCCTTGAATAAAACCCCAAAAAACGTATAAACATACTATTTTCCGTCGCCCTTTTTGGGTCAAAAGTACCGTAAGAAAATAGCTGATAGAGTGTGCGAATATCCGCGATATTCTGCGGAGAAACACCATATAAAAGCTATTTTTTAGGCTGTCAAACACCCTAATGTTCGGTATGATGGAAACGGTATATAAACCCACCTATCCAGGAGGAATTCCTATGGCTAAGGCACTGTCCGAACTGCTCGAAGAAGGCGTCGCAGGCCGCCACGTTCTCGTCCGTTCCGACCTGAACGTACCCCTGAAGGACGGCGTTGTCACCGACGACGGCCGCGTCCGCGCATCCCTGCCCGTCATTGAGAAGCTTGCCAAGGCTGGCGCACGCGTTATCGTGACCGCACACCTGGGCCGCCCCAAGGGCAAGGTCGACCCCCAGTACTCCATCGCACCGGCAGCTGCACGCCTGGCTGAGCTGGCATCCGTGCCCGTGAAGGTTGCAACCGACCTGGTAGGCGAGGACGCAAAGGCTAAGGCAGCAGCCCTGGCTGACGGCGAAGTTCTGGTCGTTGAGAACGTCCGCTACGACGCACGCGAGACCTCCAAGGATGACGCAGAGCGCGGCGAATTCGCTGACGAGCTGGTCGCACTGACCGGCGAGAACGGCGCATACGTGAACGACGCATTCGGTGCAGTTCACCGCAAGCACGCTTCCGTCTACGACGTTGCTAAGCGTCTGCCCGCATACCTGGGTGACCTGGTGAAGAAGGAAGTTGACGTTCTGGCTAAGACCCTGAACGACCCCGAGCGTCCCTTCGTTGTGGTCATGGGTGGCGCTAAGGTTTCCGATAAGCTCGCCGTGATTGACAACCTGATCGGTAAGGCTGACACCATCCTCATCGGTGGCGGCATGGGCTACACCTTCGCATACGCACAGGGCTACGAGGTTGGCCAGTCGCTGCTGGAGAAGGACCAGGTCGAGAACGTTCTGCGTTACCTGAAGGAAGCTCCCGAGAAGGGCACCGAGATCATCACCGCAGTGGACGTTGTTTGGTCTGACGCATTCTCCGCTGACGCTAACACCGAGATCCGCCCCATTGAGGATCTGACCGGCGGCAAGCTGGGTGCAGAGGCTGAGGGCCTGGACATCGGCCCCAAGACCCGCGAAATCTTCGCAGAGAAGATCAAGGGCGCAAAGACCATCTTCTGGAACGGCCCCGTTGGCGTGTTCGAGATTGCTCCCTTCGCTGAAGGCACCCGCGCGGTGGCACAGGCTATCGTCGAGTCTGACGCATTCTCCATCATTGGTGGTGGCGACTCCGCTTCGGCAGTCCGTAACCTGGGCTTCAAGGACGAGCAGTTCGGCCACATCTCCACCGGTGGTGGCGCTTCCCTCGAGTACATTGAGGGTAAGACCCTGCCCGGCTTGGAGGCACTGGGCGCCTAATCTGGGTGCACAGATTTAGTGTAAGGAACCCCCGTCGGGACGGTATTTCGGTACCGTTCCGGCGGGGGTTCTTGTCTGTTCAGCACACGCTGTTTCCTGACTATATGCTGTGGATTCTGCAACGTACAGCTTGTATCGGGGACGTGGGGGACTAGCTCTAATAGACTGGAAATATAGAGGACCCCGGTCGGCAACCTCAAGATGGTCGTGGGGGAATGAGGCAGGGAGTGCATGCACCTCTAGAGAATTGCATCGTGGATATGCGAAGAAGTTTATCCAGCCCAGCTGTTGAGCCCAGTCGCCCGCAAGCAGCCCAGAACCGCCTCGGTAGCTCACAAACTAAGCAGCTCGTGAAAACGGCAACTAGTGAACATCGAATCCAAGGAAGGAAAGAATGACCGTAAACGCTCAAACACTTTTTGACGAAAAAGACTACACCGGAACATACCCCTATGTTGCCGACCACGTGATCGGGCCCTACACGCCCGCAAACCGGGACCACCCCGCCTACTCAGCACCCGCCCCCGGGGTGAGGTACACCCCGAACCGTTACGAGGTGTCAAACCTGCGCCCCTACCTGGGCTACTACTACGCCTGCCAAAACTACATGATTCTAGCCTCCGAACCTGCAGTTCTGAGGATGGACAATATCAGCGAAGAAATGTTCTTCCCCGCCATTCAGGACCTCTACGAAGAGGGCAGGGGCTGGGTTATTACTCCTAACCCCCAGATTCTGACCATGAACCTGCTGGAGGGGCAGCCGCGCCTCATTGACGAGACGCTAAAAATTGTGGAATGGAATGTGCGGTTCGATATTCTTCCCGAAGTTCAGGTGTACCGCAAAGACACAAACCAGGTGTACCCCATCACCGATTTTGATACGCGCGGCCTGATCCGTGACGGCGCAATACACGGGACTCTACGTACACAATTCACGAATGAGTGGAGGCCCGTCCAATTCATTTCAGAAAATAGTTTGAGCTAGGGGAGGGGAGAGCAACATGACGAGTAACTTTGGTGGACCAGGATACGGCGGACCCGGGTATAACGAGCAACGAGCGTACATGAGGCGTGTGATATCTCGCGTCAAGTTTATACGGGCTGGCGTGTTTGCTGGCGCCGCCCTCGTCGCGGTAGCTTTTGGCTGGGGTACTAAACTGCTCAATGAGATTGGTTCAGAGTCCAAAACCGATAAGAAGCGGGATCAGGAGTTTGTGCATCTGGAACCCACGGAGAAGTACGATGCGCTGATCACCATGGGTCCTTCTTCCGGGCCGCTGGTCTACACGGCCTTTGAGCGTAAGGGCCGTTTCATTCCTGCCACGGAGGCGCAGGCGGCTCAGAACGTGCCGTACCCTATTCAGCAGCCCGGAATGGATAACTACGACCGCGGCGGCTTGTACGCATTCTTGGCGTACTTCTTTGCGTCGATGAATTACTTCTACCACACGGGTGATACGGAGCCTCTATCTAAGGTCACGGACCCGGAAAAGGTGCTACACCCCGAAATTCTTCGCCTGTACAGGGAGAAGCGCGGGTGGATTATCTCGGCTGATAAGAATGTGCTGAGCGCCAACGTTGTTGATAATCTTGTTGCGGGTGAAAAGGCTAAAAATACGAGCCGAAATATCCTGGTGAGCACCCTGTACACGACTAAGGCTAAGGACCTTGCATTTTATGTGACTGAGACGGGTGAGAAGCAGGATATCCGCAAATATTTGAAGTACCTGGGGCGTTTCTCGTTGGCCGTGGAGCATCTGCGTGGGCAGTGGGTGATTGTGGTCGACCGCGACGGCTACAGCAACCGTAACACCTACGAGCCGATCTACCCGCAAGGATTCGGGCAGCTCTAGCTTTCTCTAAACCGAGGAAGTACATCCGCAGGGGAAGCCACTATGAGGCTTCCCCTGCACCCGTTTAAATGGCAACAGAACCCGCAAAATAGCAAGGGTTGAAAGAAAGCGGTGAACGCGGGGTGAGAATAGTCAAGGCACAGCATAAAACCGCGCCGAACCAGTGAAAATATGCCGCCAACCCTCTAAAATAGAAAAGGAAAATTCCGAACAACAACCCCGCACGGCATACCGCGCGGGAAAGCTAAGGAGCGAACTATGTCGCGTAAGCCCCTCATCGCAGGCAACTGGAAGATGAACCTCAACCACGCAGAGGCAGTCACCCTCGTCCAGAAGCTCGCATGGACCCTCGACGACGCAAACTTTGACTTCTCCGCAACCGAAGTTGCCGTCTTCCCGCCCTTCACCGACATCCGCTCCGTGCAGACCCTCGTCGAAGGCGACAAGCTGGACATCCTCTACGGCGGCCAGGACCTCTCCGTCCACGACTCCGGCGCATACACCGGCGAAATCTCCGGCGCATTCCTCTCCAAGCTCGGCGCAACCTTCGTGCTCGTCGGCCACTCCGAGCGCCGCACCTACCACCACGAAAGCGACGAGCTGTGCGCAGCAAAGGTTCAGGCAGCATACAAGCACGGCCTGACCCCCGTCCTCTGCGTCGGTGAGCCCCTCGAAATCCGTGAAGCAGGCACCCACGTCGAGTACACCCTCGAGCAGCTGCGCGGCTCCATCGCAGGTCTGACCGCAGAGCAGGCAGAAACCCTCGTCATCGCATACGAGCCCGTCTGGGCAATCGGCACCGGCAAGGTCGCAACCGCAGACGACGCACAGGAAATGTCCGCAGCAATCCGCGCAGAAATCGCTAAGCTCTACTCCGCAGACGTTGCAGAGAAGGTCCGCGTTCTCTACGGCGGCTCCGTCAAGTCCTCCTCCGCACCCTCCATCATGGGCAAGGAAGACGTGGACGGCGTGCTCGTTGGCGGCGCATCCCTGCAGGCTGACGAGTTCGCAGCAATCGCACGCTTCGACGCATAAAACCCCGACGCACCATAGCGTCTCATAGCGTTACAGCGCCCGGCGGGTACCCACCCGA
>CALGXU010000147.1 GCA_937935205.1 uncultured Rothia sp. | reverse complement strand
TGTCAGGGGTGGTATCCAGCGCGGCAGTCCAGCGCTGTTCAAGCCCGAGCGCTTGCCAACCGATGCACGCTCGCTGTTCCTGCTCGGCTGAACCGAAGGTTCCCATGGGGAAGAAATCAGGGTTTGAAGCAATCCAGTCTGACATGATGACGAAACCGGTAATGCAGAATTGCACGGAGACGGGGATGGTGCGTCCGTGCTGTGCTAGCTGCTGCAACGCTGAGGACGCGCCGAAGCGTTCCAGAGTGATGTTGTAGAGTTCCTGCCACGCTGCATGCCATTTGGGGGAGAGGCGCTCCAAAATGACGTTGCTTAAATCTGCTGAATTAGGGCGGTAGTCTGCGGGCGTGCCGTGGTGCGCGCCGGAAATACTTGCGAGAGTTTCAACAACTTCACTCGGCATGCCCTCGACATTGCTGGTGAGCAAGTGAGTGAGGATGCTTTGACTGTATTTACTGTGGGGGCAGCGCATACCGCTAGTGGGGGTCACAAGGTCTTCAGGGAACTCAAAGTCCTGCTGCTCGATACGCTGACGGTATATAGCGAGGTTTTCGTCGCGTCGTGCATCGAGCTGCCCGGAGAATTCGGGGGTTGCTTTGCCCATGTCGTGGGTGGCGGCGAGCCAGCAGACGAGCGCGCGCGTATCTTCCATGGAAAGGTGGAGGTGATCGCTGAATCGCTTCTGCAGGCCGGGGGCGAGCCACGTATCCCAGAGTCGGGCGGCAACAGAACCGGCATCGAGCATGTGCTGGACGAGTGAGAGGCCGCGGGTGGGGGAGTCCTTGTCTCCTGTTTTTGCCCAGAATGATGCCGTTTCAGGTGTTGAAAGATGCTCAGGGGCGGGTGCCATGGTTCTCCTTAGACGGTAGACTAGTGTGTGCCTCGCTGCGGTGCGAGGCGTGTGTTCCCCGAAGCAGACGGGGATGAGCCAGTATTTATAAAATTGGTTGATGTGGTCCCTGCGCTAGCGGGGATTCTGCTTCCGTTGCTTCGTTTTTACTCTACACCTTAAAAATATCAAAGGTATTAATAAATTGGTAGATTCGCTTGACTTAACCTTCTTGGTGCTCCTATAGTGGAACTATCAAGCCGCTGGAGGTTCGCCAAGAGCCCCCTGACAAGGCTAAATTAACGGTCCACTCCCATTGTGGACTAGAAATCATTTTTATGACTGCTCATTCGTCACGCGACAGTGAGCCGATTTCGATGATGAAAGGAGTGAGAATGGCTAGCTTGGAAGAACCCCGCTTCAATCTTGTTGATGAAGCATGGATCTCGGTTCGACTGAAAACGGGCGAGGTTGCCGAGCTGTCACTCCATGATTTCTTCAAACGGGTGTATGAGATTGACCGAATTCAAACGGACAATCCGCTAACCGATGTTGCAATCTTGGGTGTTGCGCTCATTATCTTTGCGCGTGCCACTTTTCTTAGCGAAGGCGTTAAGACCTTTGGTGGTGCGGCTCCCTGGATTCGCCAGATGCGAGAGCCTAATGCTGACAATCTGGTTGCTGTTCTGGGATACCTTGAAATTTTCAAGGACCGTTTCTGGCTGGTAGGCGGTGACCGCCCCTTTATGCAGGTGCATGATTTGCACACGGCTAAGGGAGATACGAAACCCGTTAGCCGCTTGCTTTTGGACTCTGAAAGCGAGTACTTCTCGGTTCGCACTGAAAAGACCTTGGACTCTCTGAGATTTGCCGAGGCTGCACGCTACCTGTTGACGATTCAGGCCTGGGACTACTCGGGTATTAAATCTGGTGCTGTAGGTGACCCCCGTGTTAAGGGCGGTAAGGGTTACCCTCTAGGCGTGGGCTGGTACGGCACGACTGGCAAGGTGATTGTTCACGGCGCCAACATGATGGAAACCCTGCTGTATAGCCTCGACTATGAGCAGCTGACTGATGATGAGTCGTTTGCGTTTGACCTCCCGGTATGGGAGCGCGCTGAGCCTGATACCGCAGCACCTCGTGCGTACACTGGTGGTCCTGCGGCTCAGTACAAGGATCAACCGGCGCCCGCGAGCGGCATGTGCGAGATTTTGACCTGGCAGTCACGTCGTATCCGTCTGCATCATGACGGCGAGCGCGTAACTTCGGTCCTTGTTGCTAATGGCGATAAATGGTTCGACCGCAATACCTATACTGACCCTCTGACGGGTTATCGCTACAGCAAGAATCAGTCGTCGAAGACTGAACAGGTGTGGATGCCTCAGGCTCATTCGGCTGAACGCACCCTGTGGCGTGGTGCTGATGCTCTGCTGACCCGCCTCACCCCGGAATCTGAGAAGCAGAATAAGCCTGCTCCTGTGATTCGTCAGTTGGGTTCGGGAAGGTACTTCCCGACTGATGCGGAGGTACAGGTTCAGCTGGTAGGCGTTGAATACGGCAACCAGAGTGCCGTGATTGAGAACATTATTTCTGACTCGATGACCCTTGAGCTTTCTCTGCTGACTGATGAAGGCAGGAGCGCATCCCAGATGGTGCGTGAAAATATTCAGGCAACCATGGACGCGGCAATCGCTCTGGGACAGTTTGCGGGTAATTTGTTGCGTGCCGCAGGCCGGGAATACGAGTTCCGTGCAGATGCTACCGAAGCTCTCCTGAACCGTATGGAAGATGCTTTCCGCCTCTGGCTTGCAGATCAGGGGGCGGCAGAGGACATCTCCGCCAAGAAAGCAGAATGGCAGCGTCTGGTGCGTACCGCTATCCAGCATGAAGCGAACATCCTTATTGATAGTGCAGGCCCCAAGGCTATGCTTGGCTTCTTCGGTAAGGATCTTTCGGGGAACGAAGTTCTTTACAGTGTTGCTCACGCAGAACGGCAGCTCCATGCGCGTCTGCGTAAGATCATCCCTTTGGCTTATCAAGCCTCTACCTCTCACTCACCTCAGGAGGACACTAATGAGTGACCGTACTGCGCAGAATGACCTGCAGCAGTTTATTGCTGCAAAGGTGATGCGCCTTTACCACCAGAAGAGTAGCGGTGTTTCGTCTGCTACTGCACAGCTGGCGAAGCTTCGCCGGGGAACGGGCGAACCGCCGTTGGCTCATCCTGAGCTTTGGGGGTTCGTTTTGGAAAAGGAAGACGGTACTGAAGGTATCCCTGAAGAATACCGCGGCAAGGGCGACCAGCCGAGTAACGCGGAGAACGCCGCATACACTGCTTTGACTCTTTTTGCACTGCACCAGCAGGCGCAGAATCAGCCTATGCATGTTGCGGGAGTTTCTTTCGGCCAGGCAGTCGGTCGCTTGGTCAGTCAGACTACTTCTTCGATGAAGAAGCGTTTTGATTCTCTGCTGACTGCTCAGACGGAGAACGCTCGCCAGCATTACCTGCGTAGCCTGATTACTCTGCTCCGTTCCGAAGGTATTGCCTTTGATTACGGTCGATTTGCGGTGGATTACATGCATCTTCTGAACCCTACGACGCGTCAAAAGGTGTTGTACCGCTGGAACCGCGACTTCTCCTACGGACTCATCCCTGTTCGCGCTGCTGCGAACAAAACCACTAAGTAACTATCACTCCTGAAAGAAGGAAAAAAATTATGACTACTTTCGTCGACATCCACGCCCTGCAGACCCTGCCCCCGTCGAACATTAACCGTGATGACACCGGCAGCCCCAAGTCCGCTTTCTTCGGCGGCGTTCAGCGTCAGCGCGTTTCCAGCCAGGCATGGAAGTCCGTTATTCGCCGCGATTTTGAATCGCACCTTGATCGCTCGAAGCTGGGTGTACGTACCCGCCTGGTTGCTGACAAGGTAGTGGCGCGTATCCTGGAGCTTGCACCCGAGTTCGACGCTGAGAAGGCTGAGGTGGCTGTCGTTGAGGCGTTCAAGGCGGCAAAGATTAAGCTGGAGAAGCCTAAGAAGAAGGAAGACGAAGAAGCAAGCCGTGCTGTGTCTGGCTACCTGATTTTGCTGAGCAACCAGCAGATTGACAAGCTGGCACAGGCAATCATTGACGCTAACGGCGAGAAGCTTGTTGCGAAGGATGTTAAGGAAATCCTCGACACCAATCACAGCGTTGATATTGCTCTCTTCGGTCGTATGCTGGCAGAAGCTGCCGACTTCAACGTTGACGCCGCATGCCAGGTAGCACACGCCCTGAGCGTTCACGGTTCCGAACCCGATTTCGACTACTACACCGCAGTGGATGACGTCGTTCGTTCTTCTGACGACTCTACCGGTGCGGGCATGATCGGCACCATTGAGATGGCGGCAAGCACCTTCTACCGCTACGCCAACATCAACCTGGACGCGCTGAACGCTAACCTGGGTGATACTTCTGCAAGCGTTGAAGCAACCCTGGCGTTTGTCCGTGCATTCATCAACTCCATGCCTACCGGTAAGCAGAACTCATTCGCTGCACGCACCCTGCCTGACGCGGTTATCGTAACCGTTCGCAACGACCGCCCCATCTCATACGTGAATGCCTTCGAGAAGGCTATCACCGAGGTTGAGGGCCGCCGCGTGGCTGCTGCCCGTGCGCTCGCATCTGAAGCGAAGAATATTGAAGAAGCATACGGTTACGAGCCGGTCGCTTCGTATGTTCTGGCTTTGGGCGACCTCAAGGAAGAACTGGCTGGTCTTGGCGAGTCTGTTTCTTTGAAGGGTCTGCTGGAGTCCCTGGAAGCTCAGCTGACTGCTCTCACCTCTCAGGAGTCCTAATGCCTACCCTGCTCTTGAAGATGAGCGGGCCGTTGCAGTCATGGGGTACTCAGAGCCGTTTTCGTCGCCGTGATGCCGGACATGAACCGAGCAAGTCTGGCGTGATTGGAATGGTTGCTGCAGCCTTGGGGCGCTCGCGTAATGAGCCGGTTGACGACTTGGTTTCGTTGAAGTTTGCGGTGCGTACGGATGCCTCGGGTACTCTGCTTCGTGACTATCAGACCGCTAAGAATTGGGCTAAGAGCCCGAATGGTGCGGCTTCTCTTTCGACCCGTATGTACCTTTCGGATGCTGTTTTTGTGGTGGCTCTGGAAGGTGAACGTGAACAGCTGGAGACTATCGAGTCGGCGTTGAAGAAGCCCGTATATCCTCTGTATCTTGGGCGGCGTGCGTGCCCGGCTGGTTACGACCTTGTCTTGGGTATCCGTGAGGAGTCCGCTGAGGAGGTTCTGCGTTCGTTGGAGTGGCAAGTGCCTGAGTATCGTCGTAAGGATTTTCCGAGCCCGGTAGCGTTGCGCATCTTGCGTGATGCGTTGCCTGGCGAGCGTGGTGATTTGGTACGGGATATTCCGGTGAGTTTCAGCTCGGAGCATCGTCAGTATGCTTCGCGTGAGGTTGTGTCTGTTGAGCCTGTCCTCGTAAATGTTAAGGAAGATCAGCTTGCACAGATCATGGAGGAAGGGGCTTCTGTGAAGATCTCTTCTACCCAGGATTCTGAGCCTGATTACATGAAGGCGGTGATGGACGCATGACGTATTTTTCTCGTTTCATGATTAATCCGCAGCGTCGTGGTGCATGGAAGTTGTTGCGTAGTCCGCAGGCGATGCATGCAGCCGTGATGGCGACTTTGCCGCCGGATACGGACTATTCTGAGAGCCGCATCCTGTGGCGTTTGGATGAGTCTCAGCATGCTCCGATTCTGTACGTGCTGAGCCCTGAGAAGCCTGATTTTTCGGCTCTTGTGGAGCAGGCTGGTTGGCAGACTCGCCCTGGTGAGAGCGCTCATTATGGTCGTCTGCTGGCGAAGCTGGAGAACGGTCAGGAGTGGGCTTTCCGTCTTGCTGCGAACCCGGTGAAGCGTCACACGAATAAGCAGACGGGTAAGCGTGAAGTGTTCCCGCACGTGACGGCTGAGCAGCAGCAAGCGTGGATTCGTGAGCGTGCTCCGCAGTGGGGATTTGAAGTAATTCCTACTGTTGAAGGTCAGGATATTGAGGAATGCCCGATGGTTTCTTCTCGTCAGGACCTTGCGTTTGCCCGCCGTAATGCTGATGGCAAGGTCGGTAAAGTGACTCACCGTAAGGCTCAGTTTGATGGTGCTCTTCGCATCACTGATGTTGAGCTGTTCCGTAAGTCTCTACTCTCCGGTATGGGCAGGGGTAAGGCGTACGGCATGGGCCTTCTGACGTTGGCGCCTCTGTCCCGCTAGGTAATGCGGGTGAAGGGCGGGGGACTGTTCCATGTGATGGTGCCCCGCCCTTTCTTTATTCACTCATACTTTTTGTGCCGATGCTGGCACGTTGATGTTCATAGGAGAAGATCATGCAGGGGGCTATTCCTCCGAGCTCGTCTGAGCTGTTTCGTAGTTCTGACCGTTTGAGTTTTGTGTATGTGGAGCATGCGACGATTTCCCGTGCTGATAGTGCGGTGACGTTCGTGAAGGAAGAGGGCGTGGTTCATTGCCCTGCTGCGAGTTTGAGCGCTTTGCTGTTGGGGCCGGGTACTCGTATTACTCATCAGGCGATGGCTTTATTGGGTGAGTGCGGTACTACGGTGGTGTGGGTTGGCGAGCAGGGTGTTCGTTATTATGCGAGCGGTAAGTCTGTGGCGCGTTCTTCGCGTCTGTTGATTGCTCAGGCGAAGCTGGTGTCGAATACGCGGAGCCGTTTGGCTGTGGCGCGCATGATGTATCAGTGGCGTTTTCCTGGTGAGGATACGAGTGAACTGACGATGCAGCAACTGCGTGGCAGGGAAGGCGCTAGGGTGCGTTCTGTGTATAGGCAGTGGTCTGAACGGACTGGTGTTCCATGGGAGCGCCGTGAGTATGATCCGAATAATTTTGGTGATGGGTCACCGATTAATCAGGCGTTGTCGGCTGCTCATGCTGCGTTGTATGGCATTGTTCATGCGGCGATTGTGTCTTTGGGGTGTGCGCCTGGGCTGGGGTTTGTGCATACGGGGCATGCTTCTTCTTTTGTGTATGACGTTGCTGATTTGTATAAGGCTGAGATTACGATTCCTGCTGCGTTTGAGGTGGTTGCTGGCTATACGGAGGGGATGGATATTGGGTCTGTGACGCGTAGGGCGGTGCGTGACCGTATTCATTCTGAGAAGGTGATGGAGCGGGTTGTGCGGGATATTCAGCGGCTTCTGCTGTCTGAGGAGGTTCCTGAGGAGATGCTTGATAGTACTGAGATGCTTTTGTGGGATGAGTACACGGGAGGTACTACGGCGCGTGCGAATTTCTCTGGAGACGAGTCATGATTGTGATTGTGTTGTCTGCTTGTCCGGTGAGTCTTCGTGGCGATTTGACGAAGTGGCTTTTAGAGATTAATCCTGGCGTGTTTGTGGGTCGTGTGAGTGCCAGGATTCGTGAGAAGTTGTGGGCGCGTGTGTTGGAGTCGGGTGGTACTGGTAGGGCGACGATGGTGTTTCCGTCGGATAATGAGCAGCGGCTTGAGTTTCGGGTGAATAATGCGGATTGGGAACCTGTGGATTTTGAGGGGGTGAAGCTGATTTATCGCCCGGTGGTTCGTAAAACGGTGCCGAAATCTGGGTGGAGTAAGGCGAGTAAGTATCGCCGTGCTCGTCGTGGTTAGGAATAACTGTTTATCGTGTATTCTGGATACAGGCTCTGGCTCCAAAGTGATTCTATTTTGCTGATGTAGGGGGTAAAGCCCCATGTCAGCAAGTGTGTTCCCCGCGCGAGCGGGGATGAGCCGGTGGGGCCGAGCGCCGGGGCCAGACGGTTCTGGTGTTCCCCGCGCGAGCGGGGATGAGCCCGCGGCAA
Organism: uncultured Rothia sp.; assembly: GCA_937935205.1. GTDB lineage: Bacteria > Actinomycetota > Actinomycetes > Actinomycetales > Micrococcaceae > Rothia. Next base: position 443 of record CALGXU010000147.1, on the reverse strand, counting down.
AGAGAAGACCCACCTCAGTGATGAGGTGCTCCCCGCGCGAGCGGGGATGAGCCCTGTCGGCTGGCGCGCCCTGCTGGTCATGTCGGGTGCTCCCCGCGCGAGCGGGGATGAGCCCCCACTGTGCGCAAAAACTGCGCAGCGGACAATGTGCTCCCCGCGCGAGCGGGGATGAGCCGTCAGAGACTCGCGCGCAGCTGGCATCAATCCAGTGTTCCCCGCGCGAGCGGGGATGAGCCGAAACCATCAACCTACTCATGCTCACGAAAGCAGTGTTCCCCGCGCGAGCGGGGATGAGCCGGGTATTTACGGTTGGCAGGATTACGGCGAGCCGTGTTCCCCGCGCGAGCGGGGATGAGCCGGGCGGGCGGGGAAAAATAAAGACGATTAGCCGGTGTTCCCCGCGCGAGCGGGGATGAGCCGCCCCCAAATGGCTAAGACCTACA